>DASYLC010000414.1:0-14368 GCA_036009775.1 Chitinophagaceae bacterium | reverse complement strand
TAAAATTAGATCCCAAAGAGTGCGGCACCCGCCAGCACAACGGCTCTATCGTATCATTCAAACATAAAATGATACTGATTGCCGGTTCAGGTTATACCGGTGAGACCAAGAAAGGCATTTTTACGATACTTAATTATGTTTTACCGCATGAAAAGAATGTGCTGAGCATGCATTGCAGCGCCAATATGGGTGATGCGGGTGATACCGCTATTTTCTTTGGATTGAGCGGCACCGGTAAAACTACCCTTAGCGCAGATCCCAACAGAAAACTGATCGGTGATGATGAACATGGATGGACCGCTGATGGTATTTTCAATTTCGAAGGTGGTTGCTATGCAAAGACGATCAACCTCACCGAAGAAAAAGAACCCGAGATCTATAATGCGATCCGTCCGGGTGCATTAGTAGAGAATGTTACATTCCATCCCGGTACCAATAAGATCAATTTCGACGACGGATCTATCACCGAGAATACAAGGGTCTCTTATCCTCTTCCTTTTATCAGCAATGCCCTTGAACCATCGATCGGTGGATTACCTAAAAATATTTTCTTCCTGACCTGTGACGCGTTTGGCGTATTACCGCCTGTTTCCAAACTGACACCCGGGCAGGCGATGTACCAGTTCATTTCGGGTTATACCGCGAAAGTAGCGGGTACTGAGTTAGGGGTGACCGAGCCAAAACCCACATTCAGTGCCTGTTTTGGAGCACCGTTCTTACCGCTGCATCCCGGTAAATATGCACATATGCTGGGCGAAAAGATGCAGGAGCATAAAGTGAATGTATGGATGATCAATACGGGTTGGACCGGCGGGCCTTATGGTACCGGCAGTCGCATGAAATTGAAATATACAAGGGCGATGATCACCGCGGCACTGGAAGGAAAATTGAATGATGTGAAATTTGTGACCGATCCGATTTTTGGCGTGTCCATCCCGACCGAATGCCCGGATGTCCCAACTGAATTGCTGAACCCTGTGAATACCTGGTCCGATAAAACAGCTTTCACTGAAAAAGCTAAATACCTGGCAGGCCTGTTCGTCAAGAACTTTGAGAAATATGCAGATGGTGTATCTGCTGAAGTACTGGCAGCAGCGCCCAAAGCTTAAAAAATATCGTTGTTTCTAAGAAACCCTTGTCATCCTGAGCGAAGCGAAGGAACAAGGGTTTTTCTTTTTTTTAACGGCCCCTTGTGCAGCCGGTAAAATTTTTTATGCGACTTTACGTTGAGAATTAGCCATGAAATCTTTATTCTATTTATTGTTCTCCTTTACGGTAGTGCCGGTAACGTTAACCGCTCAAAACGACCAGGAAGAACTGCTCAACTGGAATGCTTCCCGCAAACTGACCTGGGCGGATTATAAGGCCAGTCCGAATCCCAATAGCGATGCCGCCGCATCCACTACCACTTACCTGGGGATCGATTACAATATCGGCAGTACCAACTTTAGCTATAAAATTGAATCCCGTTTTTCCAAGACCCGTTCCTGGGGTTTGCACAAGACCGAATATATCCTCAGTCATGAACAGGGACATTTTGATATCGCGGAAATATATGCCCGCATGCTGCACAAGAAAATGTCGGAGTACCATTTCAACAGGAAGACCTATGATAAGGACTTGCGGAAGATCTACGAGGAAGTAACAAAGGAAAAGGAAAAAACACAGAATGAATATGATGGGGAGACCCGACACAGTATCAATAAAGAGAAACAGGCGGAATGGCTGAAGAAGATCGAGAAGATGCTGAGGGAACTGGAAGATTATTCGGATTACTAAAAAAGAGAAACTAAGAGTCTAAAAAGAGGAAAGGAGAATACAGTTTTGCAAAGAGGCTGCCTCAGTTCCACCCCGCAAGAGAACGGTTCAATGCAATTAAGCCAGGAGCCTATAATACAATGAGATCAGTTTTAAAACTCATAAGGGCAATTAAAACAACCCGTACAACTGCGCATCCACTTTACGGATGATCTCACCAAAATGTTCTTCATTCTCAGGGAAGCGGTTCTTGTCCACATCAATGACAAGCAATTGTCCTTCTTTATACTCACTGATCCATTTATTGTAGTACTCGTTCAATTTCTTTAAATAATCCAGCCGGATATTCTCTTCGTACTCTCTTCCTCTCTTCTGAATATTACCTACCAGCGTAGGAACGGATGCATTCAGGTAGATCAGCAGGTCGGGTGGCTGTACCAGGGTTTTCAGCGTCTGGAAGAAATGAAAATAATTATCAAAATCCCTTTTGCTCATCAATCCCATTTCATGAAGATTGGGAGCAAAGATGTTGGCATCTTCATATATCGTCCGGTCCTGGATAACGGTCTCTGTACCTTTTTGTATATCTACCAGTTGACGGAGACGGCTGTTCAAAAAGAATATCTGCAGGTTGAAACTCCAGCGGGGCATATCCTCGTAAAAATCCATCAGGTAAGGATTGTGATCCACGTCCTCAAAATTCGGTATCCACTTATAATGTTTGCTCAGCATTTCAGTCAGCGTGGTCTTGCCGGCCCCGATATTGCCGGCCACTGCGATATGTTTGGGTTTTTTTGCTTTTGCCATTGTTGTAAACTGTTATTTCAATAATTGGTGCCTGCTGTCTTATCCTTCTTTCTTTTTGGCCCCGGCGGCAAGAAAGCAAACCAATGCCAGCGGCAAAGGGTACCACCAGAAATCTTTTAATTCAGTAGTATGAGAATTGTTTCCCATCCTGTTCATTACAATGGATGCAATGATGGCGAGTACACCAATGAACACGAGAATGTTTTTCTTATTCATAGTAAGGAGTTGAGCAGGTCTTAAAAGTAGTGTAATTTCCCATACTGGAATCCGGGCCTTAAAAATAATTTAGACCGATCGCTTCCCGGACGAGTGTCATCGTGGCTTTAGCGCTTTGGCGGGCCTTCTCCGCGCCTTTTTCCATGACTTCTTTGAGGTATTTTTCATCGTTGCGGATCGCTTCGGCTTTTTCCCTGATCGGCCTGATAAAATTGGCCATATCCTGCCCCAACTGGTCTTTCAGGTCTCCATATCGTCTGCCACCTTTCTCGTACTCCTCTTCGAACTGTCTTAGAGTTTCCGGTGCTGACACCAGCTTCATTAATGAAAAAAGATTCCGGATGGTCTCCGGCATTTCATTACTTGCTGTATCACCACTATCGGTCTTTGCCTTCCGGAGTTTATTCCGGATCGATGTATCATCATCGGACAGATACAAGGTCGCATTCTGGTTCTCACTCTTGCTCATCTTACCCTTTCCATCAAGACTGGGGATCTTGATCAATTCATCGCCATAATTAAACGCCTGCGGTTCGGGGAATACTTCACCATACCGGTGGTTGAAACGATTCGCAAAATTCCGGGCCATTTCCAAATGTTGTTCCTGGTCCTTACCTACGGGAACATATGATGCTCGGTGTAAAATGATATCGGCTGTTTGCAACACAGGATAGGTCAATAAACCTGCATTGATATTCTCAGGATGCTGCCTGACTTTTTCTTTGAATGTAACCGTTTTTTCCAGTTCCCCGGTATAGGCCATCATATTCAGGTAGAGATAAAGCTCAGATGTTTCATAAACATGACTCTGGCAATAGAGTGCCACTTTATCAGGGTCCAGGCCGCTGGCGATATTTTCTGATAAGACCCGGTGCACATTTGTCTTCAGCTCTTTGGTGTCGGGATGCGTGGTCAGTGAATGCAGGTCAGCTACCATGAAATAGCATTCGAATTCATCTTGGAGACGGACATAGTTTCTAACCGCTCCGAAATAATTCCCCAAATGCAAAAAACCGGTCGGCCGGATACCACTCATTACTATTTTCTTCTGCTTGTCCATACAGCGACGAAGATAGGAAAATAGGCAATGGCCAATGGTCAACAGGCAATAGTGTCGTTCTTCCACGCGGAAACTTTCCGGCAGCGACGTTTGCCTGTTGCCTGTTGCCTATTGTGTATATTTGTCAAATGGAAGTCAACGATGCACTGGTCGGCAAACTTGCCCATCTTTCAAGACTGCAGTTCAACCCAACAGAAAAAGAAGAGATCAAAAACGATCTCCAGCGGATGATCGGTTTTGTGGAAAAACTCAATGAACTGGACCTGGATGATGTAGCGCCACTCCTGTTCATGAGCGATGAAGTGAACGTTTTAAGGGAAGATGAGATCAAAGGATCTGTCTCCCGGGAAGAAGCCCTGAAAAATGCGCCACTGCACGACGGACAATTCTTCAAAGTTCCAAAAGTGATAAAGAAATAAGATGGCCAACCCGATCATTCACCTGGAAAATATTCAGAAGAGCTACTTCATGGGCAGGCAGGAACTGCAGGTGCTGAAAGGTATCTCCCTGGATATTTTAAAGAATGAATATGTTGCATTGATGGGTCCCTCGGGCTCAGGTAAGAGTACCCTTATGAACATTCTCGGCTGCCTCGATACAGCTTCTGCCGGAAAATATATATTGAATAGCCAGGACGTTAGTAAAATGGAAGACAATGCACTGGCAGAAGTGCGTAACCAGGAGATCGGGTTCGTATTCCAGCAGTTCAATTTATTACCCAGGCTGACCGCATTAGAGAACGTAGCCCTCCCGCTGGTCTATGCCGGTATGAGCCGGAAACTCCGCAATGAAAAAGCCATGCAGGTATTGGAAATGGTAAGTCTTACGGACAGGAGTCATCATAAACCCAATGAATTATCGGGTGGACAGAGCCAGCGGGTAGCGATCGCCAGGGCATTGGTCAACAACCCATCCATCATTTTGGCGGATGAACCTACGGGTAATCTTGATTCAAAGACATCATATGAGATCATGGATATTTTTGGGGATATTCATGCAAGAGGGAATACGGTTATCCTGGTGACCCATGAAGAAGATATCGCCAACCATGCCAGGAGGATCATTCGGTTAAGGGATGGAGTGATCGAAACGGATAAGAAGAATGAGGCCGTGGTCAATAGGCAATGAGCAATGAGCAATGGGCAATGGGCAATGGGCAATGGGCAATGGGCAATTAGTTTGAACTTCTCCTGCATTTGATTATTGTATCACACCATTGATAATTTTCAACTTCGGCATATGGCAATGAAAATATATACCAAGACCGGTGACAAGGGAATGACCTCCCTGATCGGCGGAACAAAAGTTCCAAAATCCCATCTCCGTATTGAATCGTATGGGACCGTAGATGAATTGAATTCCTGGACGGGATTGTGCAGGGACCTGCTATCCGATGAACAAGGCAAAAAAATATTATTAGAAGTACAGGATCGCCTGTTCACGATCGGTTCATCTCTCGCCTGCGACCCGGAGAAAGAACCCAAAATGAAGATCCCCGATCTGAAAGAAACGGATATTGAACTGCTCGAAAAAGAAATGGACCGGATGAATGAGACCGTTCCCGCGATGAAGAGTTTTATTCTCCCGGGTGGTCATCCTGCTTTATCTCAACTGCATATTGCCCGTTGTGTTTGCCGCAGGGCAGAAAGATGTTGTGTACGACTGGAAACGGAAGACAAAGAAGCCCAGCCCATCATTGTAAAATACCTGAACCGCCTGAGCGATTATCTTTTTGTGCTAAGCCGGTATACGGGATACCAGATGAATGTGGAAGAAATTCCGTGGAAACCAAGAGTATAATGTGATAAATGTGGAAGTGCGGAAATGAAGCAACTATTATTGTATGGTCTTCATTCTCACATTTTCACATCCCCATATTTCCACATTACTAAACTATTTTCCCGTCTTTCATATACAAGACCCGGTCGCTGAGTTTAGCCAGTTCCTCATTATGTGTAACGATCAGGAATGTCTGGTTGAATGTAGAGCGCAGGTCAAAAAATAACTGATGTAGCTCTTTTGCATTTGCAGAATCCAGGTTCCCGGTCGGTTCATCAGCGAATACGATATCCGGGTTATTGATCAGCGCCCTTGCCACGGCTACCCGTTGCTGTTCGCCACCGCTCATTTGGTTAGGTTTATTTTCCATCCGGTGGGAAAGCCCCAGCATGTTTAGCAATCCTTCCGCCTTTTCCTTCACTTCCCCCTTTTTTCTACCCGCCAGCCAACCGGGGATGCACACATTTTCAAGGGCTGTAAACTCGGGCAATAAATGGTGGAACTGGAAAACGAACCCGATATGCTTGTTCCGGAAAGCCGCCAGCTTTTTACCATTCAGCGAATGAATGGAAACATTATTCATACTTACCACCCCTGTATCGGCCCTGTCCAGTGTGCCCAGGATATGGAGCAGGGTGCTTTTACCCGAGCCGGAAGGGCCTACGATAGAGACCACTTCCCCCTTATTGATCTCCACGTCCACGCCTTTCAGGACCTCTACTGCCCCGTACCTTTTATGAATATTTTTTCCCGTTATCATGCAGCTAATAGTTCAATTATAAAATCAAATATCATTAAAAGGAACCCGTTGGCAAAACCGGAACAGCAGTGTTAACCCATTTTTTAAGAAATCCTTCAAAAACACGTGTACAACTAAGGATTTGGAAAATTCGTTAATAAAGCTACATTTGCCGAAAATTAGGGGGTATTTCCCCGGACCTTAGAGCGTTAAACCTGATTGAAAAATTAAAATCCTGAGAAGATGTTTTGGACCTTAGAGCTCGCATCCTACCTTGAAGATGCACCCTGGCCGGCGACAAAAGACGAACTGATCGATTATTCTATCCGTTCCGGAGCACCTATCGAAGTGGTGGAAAATCTCCAGGAACTGGAAGATGAGGGAGATGTCTACGAAACCATTGAAGATATCTGGCCCGATTACCCCACACAGGAAGATTTTTTGTTCAATGAAGATGAATATTAAGAGAAGCTGTTAGCGGCAAGCCGTTAGCTGGATCTATAAAATTTGAAGCCCCTGATATGATCGGGGGCTTTTTTATTGGGCCTCCCCATCTACCTTCCCCTCGCAAGGAGGGGAAGAATTCAATGAAACAATGAATCAATGTTTCATCACTTTCTCCTTCCTCATTTCTTATTCTTTATTTCTTACTACTTCCCCACCGCTTCTCCCAGCTTTTCAAAATCCTTTTCGGTCGGCCGGTATTTAAGTTTTGTCACTTCTTTATAGACCACATTGCCGGTATAACCGTTGATAACACTGACGATCTTATTGGCCGAACTTTGTATATAACTGTAATAGTAAAAATCTTTACCCGCCTTCAGTATCTTGTTGTTTAGCTCTTCTCTCCCGATCAATTTTATCTTATACGGGTAAGCCGCGATCATGTCTTCTACATATTTCACCGTTATTTTATACGACTTCGAATCATGCTCCAGGCTTTCCATTGGCAGGCCGTCTTCCCCGTACCAATAATTGGCCACAAAAAGTGTATCCTGTTTCAATTTTGCAATTTCGCCCGACGCATTCATCTCATCCAGCAGCTTGGAAGTTGAGCCAGCCGCTAACTGGCTGCTGACATACTGTATCATGTTCTTGATATTCCCCGGGGTAGCATTCAGGTAAACGTACTTCAGGTCCGGGTCGGTTATCTCGAAACTGTATTCTTTTGTCCTTTTAATACCCGTTTTCTTCAGTTCCTTTTTAAATGCATCTTCCAATGCATCCTGGCTGCCATATGTGATGGTTTTAAGGTATAGTTCCGCTCTCACTAACGAGCCCAGTTCGGATTTCCCGGAACTGCCGCTTGCAGCTTCAAAGCTGAAGTAATAATAATCATTATGAGAAGTGGTTCCCTTGCTAAAACCTGGGGTACCAAAATTTTCCCTGATGTATTGCGTGGTACGTGTATACGAGGAGATATCGAGAAAAAGATTGCCCGGAACTTTTAACTCCGGGTTGTTCTTGCCACTGTAAAAAAACACAGGACAGAGTTTCCAGTTCTGTCTTATAATATCCATAACCTGTTTCGAATGAGGCTTAACCGTATCGCCCATTGCTACATACAGGGCACTATACTTTATTGCGGGATACCATTTAGCGGGGGTGATATCAAACTGGGCTTTTGCAACTACCGGTAGGAAAAACCCGGCCAGTAAACAGATACGTATTCGTTTCATGAAATCAATTTTAGTGTTTCGACACGTTATTGGCCTCCACTCACCCCCAATTTCTGCATCACTTCATTACTCACCCCGGTGGTTGAATAACCGCCATCATGGAACAGGTTCTGCATCGTTACCATCCTTGTGAGGTCCGAGAACAAGGTAACGCAATAATTAGCACAATCTTCCGCACTGGCATTGCCCAACGGAGCGATAGCATTAGCATAGTCAAAAAAATCACCGAATCCTTTAATACCCGTACCGGCCGTTGTCTTCGTAGGCGACTGCGAGACCGTATTGATCCGGACTTTTTTCTCTACACCATAATGGTACCCAAAACTCCGGGCGATCGATTCCAGCATCGCTTTGATATCCGCCATATCAGTATAAAAAGGATAGGTACGCTGCGCCGCCATATAGGTCAGGGCCACTACGCTTCCCCATTCATTGATCGCATCCAGCTTTTTAGCAACGGCCAGCATTTTATGGAAGGACATGGCCGAAACGTCGATACCCTTCATGAAATAGTCGTAATTCGATTCGGTATACGGTATCTTTTTGCGGATATTCACACTCATTCCTATCGAATGCAGGACGAAATCGATCTTGCCACCCAGCACTTCCTGTGATTGCGTGAACAGCGTGGTCAGCTCTTCCACACTCGTGGCATCGGCAGGAATGATCGTCGACTTTGTTTTCTCGGCCAGTTTATTGATCTCACCCATCCGCATAGCGATCGGCGCATTGGTCAGTACGATCGAAGCCCCTTCTTCATATGCTTTCTCCGCCACTTTCCAGGCAATGGAATTGGCATCAAGGGCACCGGTGATAATTCCTCTTTTTCCTTTTAAAAGATTATAAGCCATAGCAGTTTTTTTGTGGTGGTAAAAATAGGAACTTATTCCTAAGCTCCCGGAAACAGCAATTTAATAATGAAAACCAATAAAAAGGTATACCCGAATATCAAAACAAAAGAAGCCAGCAGCCATAACAACAACCGCTGTCCCGATTCCCGCGGCCGCATTTTTTTCTGTACATATTTATACAATAGGTACACCGGGAACAGTGACAGGAGTATGATCCCCAATATGGCCGCCGCTTTTATTTTCAATCAAAACAGTTTCAGTCACAAAAATGTATAAAATCATTTATAATTCATACCCAAACATCCGTTAAGCGCATTAATATTACCTTTAAACCTCGTTATCTGCCTTGATTATTCCCTAAACCCAAAAGCATGAGCGTGAAAGCAGTCATAACCGGAACCGGTTGCTATGTGCCGCAGATCATTAAGTCGAACAATGATTTTATTACCCAGGATTTTTATGGAGAAGACAACCAGCAGATCGATACGGCACCTGAAGAAGTGGTCGATAAATTCAGGAATATAACAGGAATTGAGGAACGCCGCTATGCCTGTGATGAACTGAATGCATCGGATATGGCCATCAAAGCTTCTAAACTGGCGGTGGAAGAAAGTGGTATCAACCCTGAAGAACTCGACCAGATCATCGTAGCGCACAATTTTGGAAATGTGACCAAGCATACGATACAGACCGATATAGTTCCGGCGCTGGCATCAAGGGTTAAACAGGGGCTCGGAATAAAAAATCCGGCCTGTGTAGCGTACGATATCTTATTTGGTTGTCCCGGCTGGGTACAAGGGGTTATACAGGCTGATACCTATTTCAAAGCCGGCATTGCCAAAAAAGCACTGGTGATCGGTACGGAAACATTAAGCCGTGTGGTCGATATGTATGATCGTGACAGTATGATCTTTTCTGATGGCGCCGGTGCATCGGTACTCGAATTAAGAACGGCAGAAGAAACCAGCACCGGTATCCTTTCCTGGAGCGTGCAAAGTCATTGTATTGATGAAGCCTATTATCTCTACCTGGGCAAAAGCAATTTTCCCGGCAGTGATCCCCGCATCCGTTATATCAAAATGAAAGGAAGAAAAGTGTATGAATATGCGATGCAACATGTTCCTCTTGCCATGAAAGATTGCCTTGATAAAGCCGCTGTAAGTATACAGGAAGTAAAAAAGGTCTTTATCCACCAGGCCAATGAAAAAATGGATGAGGGTATTATCCACCGTCTGTTCAAATTATATGGCCTGAAAGATATTCCTGCAGACATCATGCCGATGTCTATCCATAAACTGGGTAATAGTTCTGTGGCCACTATCCCCACCCTCTTCGATATGGTAAAAAAGAACCAGCTCGATGATCACCAGCTCGGGACCGGTGATATTGTTCTCTTTGCATCGGTCGGTGCCGGGATGAATATCAATGCCATCTGCTACCGGATCTAGTTAGCCACGGACACTTATCTTTGCGGCATGACGATCTCTTATAAATGGCTGAGTGAATACCTGCCTACCGGACAGGCAGGCCTGCCCATAATGGTAGAACCGGAAAGGCTGAGCCGCATCCTTACCTCTATCGGACTGGAGGTTGAAAGCATGTATGAGTATGCTGCTATCAAAGGCGGGCTGAAAGGTTTGGTGATCGGTGAAGTACTGAGTACGGAGAAACATCCCGGCGCCGATAAACTGACCCTGACCAAAGTGAATATCGGGAATGGCGAACCTTTACAGATCGTTTGCGGCGCTCCGAATGTGGCCGCCGGGCAAAAAGTGATCGTGGCACCGGTCGGAACTACGATTTACCCTTCTTCCGGCGAACCCCTGACCATGAAGGTCGCGAAGATCCGTGGCGTGGAAAGTCATGGAATGATCTGCGCGGAAGATGAGATCGGTTTGGGAACATCCCATGCAGGTATCCTGGTATTGCCGGCTGCCCTGACCCCCGGAACAGCTGCTGCTGATCATTTTCAACCTTACGGGGATATTATTTATGAGATCGGGCTTACTCCCAACCGGATGGATGCGATGAGCCATTGGGGTGTGGCAAGAGATGTTTGTGCCTATTTAAGTCACCACGATAAAAAGGACCTCAAACCTGTTCTGCCCAATAGTAATGGTTTTAAGCCGGATAATAATTCAGTGGTCATCGATGTAAAAGTGGAGAATACGGCTGCCTGTCCCCGTTATTCAGGCATCAGCCTTGCCAATATAACAGTGAAAGAATCCCCGGAATGGTTGCAGCAAAAATTAAAGGCGATCGGTCTGCGCCCTATCAACAATATCGTTGATATCACCAATTTTATCCAGCATGAGACCGGTCAACCCCTCCATGCTTTTGATGCGGATAAGATCACAGGCAAAAAGATCATTGTAAAGAACCTGCCGGAAGGAACCAAATTCATCACCCTTGATGAGAAGGAAAGAAAACTCAGTGCCGAAGACCTTATGATCTGTGATGAGAAAGAAGGGATCTGTATCGCCGGTGTTTTTGGCGGTTTGCACAGTGGTGTGACCGAAGCAACAAAAAATATATTTTTAGAGGGAGCCTGTTTTGATGCAGTGGTGACCCGTAAAACTTCTTTCCGGCATGGACTGAGGACCGATGCGGCCAGCCGTTTTGAAAAAGGGACCGATATTTCTGCTACAGTGAACGTATTGAAAAGAGCCGCCCTGCTGATCAAAGAACTGTGTGGCGGCGAGATCGCATCCGGCATCGTGGACATTTATCCTCAACCCAGGCCAAAGACAGAAGTATCCATCAAATGGCATTTCATTAAAAAACTCAGCGGGAAGAATTATCACCCCGATGCGGTAATGAATATCCTGAACAGTCTTGGTTTTGAAACACTCAAAGAAGGTATTGACGAATTGAGAGTGGCTGTTCCTTATCACAAACCGGATATCAGTATGCCGGCTGACCTGGTGGAAGAAATTTTGCGGATCGACGGACTCGATAATGTGGATATTCCCGAAGCGATCACTATCACTCCTTCTGTTGAAGAGAACTACGCAAAAGAAGTGTACCGGGAAAAAACAGCCGCCTACCTTGTTGGTCTTGGCTTTAACGAGATGATGACGAATTCCATTACCAACGCTGCTTATTTTTCCGAAGAAGAACAGCAAAGCATGGTAAAGATGCTGAATAGCCTGAGTGCCGAACTGAACATCCTGCGCAATTCCCTTTTTGAGACCTCCCTGGAAGTGGTGGCTCATAATCTCAACCATAAAAATAATTCACTCCGTCTTTTTGAATTTGGCAAAGCATACAGCACCAGCGGCCCTGGCAAGTATACAGAATCAGAGAAACTCTGCATCGTGATCACGGGAAATAAGAACGGGGATAGCTGGAAACAAAAAAGCAGTGCGTCGGATCTATATCTTCTGAAAGGAACGGTCGAAGCCGTATTGAAATTATTGGGGATCGCCGGATTTGAAACGGAAGCGATCGAAGTACCCAAGTTCGATAACCATTTCGTGTACAAGCTTAATAACAATATTATCGCAGGTGCGGGTGAGGTAAAGAAAAACATCCTGGAGAAATTCGGTATCAAACAACCGGTTTTCTTTGCCGGGTTGAACTGGGCAGTATTATCAGAGCTCGCAGCAGGGCAGAAAAAAGCAGTAAAAGAATTATCCCGCTACCCTGCCGTACAAAGAGACCTGGCAATGGTGGTATCCAAAGAACTGGCATGGTCATCCGTACTAAAATCTGTTCAAACTATAAAACTGGATAAGCTCCGGGACATTAAACTCTTTGATATTTTTGAAAGCGAAAAACTCGGAGCGGGAAAAAAATCAGTTGCTGTTAACTTTACGTTCCAGGATGAGGAAAAAACACTGACCGATAAAGAGATCGATAACTGGATGAACAGGATCATGACAGTTCTTGAAAAGGACTTAAATGCTGAGATCAGGAAATAAACTTTGCCACACCGGGTAAAGCGAAAGATGAATGTAGAAATAAGGAAATAATTTGTCATTTTGAGCGAAGAAAAGAAAATGAGTACTACTGAACAACATTTAAAAAGGATACAGGATAAGCTTCAGCAATTACTGAAGCAACATATTGCTGTACAAAAGGAGAACAACAAGCTGAAAGAAGAACTGGAGGCCGCCCGTCAGAAAGTTTCATCGCAGCAAAAAGGCGCCGATGAGCTGAAACAACAGGTAAGTGTATTGAAACTGAATGCCGGTGAAATGAATGAGGCGGATAAAAAAGAATTTGAAAAAAGAATCAACGGCTACCTGAAAGAGATCGACCGCTGTATTGCATTGCTGGGAGAATGATGTGGTGTTGGTTTAGAATTTATAGTATCCCTTCATCTTCACCATCAGTGAATCTTTTTTTCGCCGGCTTACTTCCACAATTTTGCCGTTGGAGAGCACGACGCTCCCCCCTTCACCTTTAAGATACTCTTTGACATGCAGCAGGTTTACCAAAAAAGTCTTATGTATGCGGGCAAACCCTGCATCCGATAGCAGTTCTTCATACTCATGAATGACCCGGGCAGAACATAACATAGGTTTATCCGTAAAATGAAAATGGGTATAGCTGCCCGAAGCTTCGCAGAAAATAATATTTTTTATATCCACCAGCTGAAATCCTTTTACGGATGGAATACAAAGCTTCATCTCATGCGGCGTTTGCGTTTTTTGCAGGTTGTGCAGCAGGGTAGTAACATTATTATTGATGGTGTTGCCTGATATGCGCTTCGAGGCCCGTCGCACGGCATCAGCGAGCAAATCTTCATCAATGGGTTTCATCAGGTAGTCCACGGCACTGTAGTGAAAAGCCTGCAAGGTGTATTCATTATGCGCGGTCACAAATATTATTTCAAAATTTACAGCCTCCAGTTCGGCCAGCATGTCAAAGCTGTTTTTGCGGGGCAGCGAGATATCCAAAAAAACCAGTTGCGGCTCCAGCAGTTCAATTTTTTCTTTGGCGGACTCCGCGTCGCTGCATTCTGCGATTATTTTTACTTCGGGACAATAGGCCTGCAATAATTTTTTCAGGGCATTTAACCCCCTCGGCTCGTCATCTACCAGGATTGCTTTGATCATAACTATTCATTTATATATTAAAACGTAAAATAGCCATTGTGCCGCTACTGTTGCTCCCGGGCTGTTCGGATGTATCAACAATCTCCAGCGAACTGTTCATACTGTATTTTTCATTCAGCACTTTCAGTCGTTCCCGGATATTTGCGATGCCCAGTGATTGGTGTGCCTGGGGTCTGGCGGATCGCTCATTTATGGATTGCCGGATGCCGATACCGTTGTCCCCGATTTCACAAACCAATTGCTGATCCTTTACATAAAACCGGATCGTTAATTTCTTTTCACCATTTTTATTCCGCAGCCCGTGCCAGATCGAATTCTCCACCAGTGGCTGAATCAGCATGGGCGCCATGCGGATCTCATCCGGCAGATCCTCATCCGCCTCGATACTGTAACTAAATTGTTCAAACCTTATTTTT
>DASYLC010000413.1:0-3823 GCA_036009775.1 Chitinophagaceae bacterium | reverse complement strand
CTTTTCTATCGAGACCAAAACTGTTTTTGTAATAACGTTTTCCGACTTTAAGGCAGGTAGGTTTACCATCGGTGATCATAAAGACCTGCTTGTTGGGATTTTTTCTTCTCCGCAGAATATCCATGGCCAGTTCCAGCCCTGCGACTGTATTGGTATGATAAGGGCCGACCTGCAAATAGGGAAGGTCTTTTATTTCCACGGTCCATGCATCATTGCCGAATACAACGATATCCAATGTATCCTTAGGATATTTTGTCGTGATCAGTTCACTCAAGGCCATCGCTACTTTTTTTGCAGGCGTGATCCTGTCTTCGCCATAGAGGATCATCGAGTGGGAGATATCGATCATCAGCACGGTAGAGGTTTGCGCTTTGAAATCCGTTTCGCGGATACTCAGGTCATCTTCCTGCATTATAAAGCTATCCACGCCGTGGTTGATCTGCGCATTGCGGATCGACTCGGTAAAATCAATTTGCTCCAGCATATCGCCAAAGCGAAACTGTCTTGTTTCGGGATTGAGTTCATCACCCTGGCCGGGTTTGAAACTATGGTGATCGCCTTTCTTTGTTTTTTTGAGTTTGCCAAAGATCTCTTCGAGGCTTTTTCTGCGGATGCCCTGTTCTGTTTTTGGAGTGATCTTTATTTCGCCGCGCTGGTTGTCGTCGGTGATATATCCTTTTTCTTTCAGCTCATCGATGAAATCGCCCATGCCGTATTCGCCATCTGTGAGGTCATATTGTTTATCCAGTTCATTCAGCCATTGAAGGGCTTCGCCTACATCGCCGCTGGTATGGGTGAGTAATTGCATGAACAGGTCGAGCAATTGTTCAAAACGGCTCTTACCGTCCTCGCGGGGGTCGAATTTGGTAAAATGGAATCCTCTCATAGTATAGAAGTCTGAAGTCAGAGGTCTGATGTATGATGGAGAAGTCTCATTGAGGTAGAATCCTGGCACCTCACATCCCACACCTGACACCTCGTAGCGGCAATTTACGATAATTATATTAGCCTGTTTCCCTCTTAACAACAAAACAATAAGGGAGATGTTTAAAATCGTTTGTAATTGAGTTTCACGCGAAGCCCCTGTCACACTTCGGCTTCTGCGCGCTGTCATACTAAGCCAGGTCGAAGGGTGACGGCGCGCAGAGCTCAGTATGACAGGGGCTTTGCTTCGCTGCGCCCGCCGCGTGAAACCCCAGGTAATAAAAAAGCCCCCGACAAGTCAGGGGCTTTTACCAAGTTGATGCGCGAAATCTTATTATTTTTTTACACTATCCTTACTGATGCTATCTATCGGCGGATTGCTGATGATAGGGGGAAGATTTCCCTCGGTGGGCAATTTCGGACGTTTTTCCGGTGCATAATGTTGTTCGATGGAGTCAAGCACATTCGTCATGACATTGTTAAAGAAAACTTCCGTTCCCTGTAACTGACCGCCATAGAGTTCCGGTCTGTTATCTTTCAGATAATTATAATATCTGGTCTGCTCCATGATATCCTTGCGTAAGGCCAGTCGTATTTTTTCTGCCAGTTCCTTTTTGCCGGCTTTGTAGCAGGCTTCCAGGAATACCAGTCCTATCTGGTTGTGCGTGCTGAAGCGGCTTACCATTGCATAAGGCAGGTTTTTCGGATCGATGCCGGCATCGAGCTTGTCCAGCAATTTGACGGCTTTGTCTTTGTCTCCGAGATCTGCATAGTTGCCGGCAGCTTCAGCCATCACAGAACGGATGTTGAGCAAATGACGCCTGTTTTCCTCATCGAAATAAACGCCTTTCTTTTCCGCGCCACCGAACCCGAATTTTTCCAGGTTCCTGTACATCACCGAATCATTATTATCACCGATCTGGGTGCCACCGATATTGGTCTTGTATTGTGTTTCGAGTTCATTAAATGTCCGTTCGATGACCCAGTTGGCCTGCGGATATTTATTTTCAACAGGTACCAGCCGGTAGGCCAGCCCATCTTTGCGTAAAAAACGATAGAAGCCCAGTTCGCCAAACGGAGAGGTGAAATAGATCGGTCTCTTCCAATGATTGGTAGCGATAATGGCCAGGATAGCAATGTCACTGCGGTACAGACCTCTTTGCAAGGTCCTTTCCGGTATTTCAAAAAGCATAGGTGATACCACGCTGTCTCCGGCCACCGCTGTTCCGTTTGCTTTCACAGCGGCAACATCCACGTCAACACCTACTCTTGATACCGGGAATACGGGAATACCTGCATCTCTTCCAAATTCATCCAGCCGTTCTTTGCCTACTTTTCTTTTCAGAACATCATACAGGTCATAAAAACGTTTTTGATCATCCTGAGCACGGTAAGATAGATACTCCCTGTTGTGGCCTTCTATCTGTTCGGGTGTAAAGATCAGGTCCAGTGAATCGGATTGATTTACTTTATAACGAAGCTGGTTGATATACCAGTCGATACCCAACAAGCTATTGTTGATAATGCGGATATCCGGTCTTACACCTTCTACTTCCTGCGCATACCACAATGGATAGGTGTCATTGTCACCAAAGGTGAAAAGGATCGCGTTCTTTTCGCAGCTTTCCAGGTAATCCCGCGCAAGATCAGGCGCGAGTACTTTTTTGCTTCTGTCATGATCATCCCATTCCTGTTGTGCCATCATCAACGGCACAGCCAGGCAAATGACAGAAGTAGCGATATTCAATATTTTGAAATTTTGCCCGGCTGATGAGATGGCCCGCAGCAATAAGGTCAGCCCTATTGTTACAACAGCATACAAGGCGGTAATGTACAAACACGTCAGGAAGATAGAACCGCCTGTGCCATTGTTCAGCGAACTCATCAGTATAATGATGAAGGTGAGCGCGGCGCCATAGATCAGGGCGTTCTGGAAAGTTTGTTTGTCTTCTTTTTCCCTTGCCAGCCGCACGAGGGCAACAACGGCAAGGCCGATCCATATAGCAAAAGCATAGAAGGACCCTACATAGGCATAGTCACGTTCTCTCGGTTGTCCTCCCGGTTGATTCAGGTAAAAGACGACAGCAATACCTGTCAGGAAGAAAAGAAGAAAGGTCACGGCCCAGTCTCTTCTATTTTTCAGGAACTGATATACGCATCCTATGATGCCCAGCAGGAAGGGCAGCATGTATAACTTGTTATGTGCTTTATTGTTTTTAACGCTGGCTGGCATCTGGTCCTGGTCGCCCAGGCGGTTGTTATCGATAAAAGAGAACCCGCTGATCCAGTTACCGTCGCGGACGGTGCCAAAACCCTGCAGATCGTTTTGTTTGCCTGCAAAATTCCACATGAAATACCGCCAGTACATCAGGCTTACCTGGTAGGTAAAGAACCATTCAAGGTTATCTCCCATGGTCGGCGCTTCATACCGGCCGGACTGCTGATCCTGGGCGAGGTTCAGCCATTGCGCATAGAACTGGGCGTGGCCCTGGTCATTGCTCCTGTCCCAGACCCGTGGGAACAATTGCATGTCTTCACTTCTGTAAGTAGGCTCATCTTCAGTGCCTACAGGAACATACTTCGTTTTTGTCTTTATATACTTCATTTCCCCTTTCTTCATCGCGATCCCGTTAGGACTGGTAGGATCTTCGGCATATTGTGCCTGAAAATGGGGGCCATAGATCAACGGAGCACTACCATATTGTTCGCGGCTGAGATAGTAGACAAGGTTGATCGGGTTGTCGACATTGTTCATGTCGATAGCAGGGTTGGCATTGGAACGGATGAGCGACGTGAAATACATGAAATAGCCGAGCATCATGAACGCATAGCACCATAAGCTAAGTTTCAATACCCGCAATGCTGTCGGTTTGAAATAATAACCTGCCAGTGTTCCTGC
>DASYLC010000412.1:0-4430 GCA_036009775.1 Chitinophagaceae bacterium | reverse complement strand
CTGAACAGACAATGACCCTGAACCGTACTGATTTTGAAAAGACCACCAAGCTCCGCAAACCTTCCTGTTCATTTTCTGTGGAAATTGTACGTGGCCGCATGGCCGGTGTGAACCCTCCGTTACCTGCCAGGGATCTTCTCAGCATACTGCAGGAAGATGAAATAGTCAGGAATTTATTACGCCAGCATCAATATGCCATCAGTTTTACCAATGATTTCCAGCTGAGTATCAAAGATATTACCCCGGACCAGGCGCCTGTTGAAGAAGAGAAATAAAAAAAGAGCCTGCGAAGGCTCTTTCCAAAATATCATGGGGGAGTTATTACCATCTTTTATTGTCAGACCGGGGCGCTTTTTCTCTTGCAACCGTAACTGACATGGCTCTTCCTTCAATCTCTTTATTGTTCAGCGCTTTCATCGCTGCATTGCCTTCCTCTTCTGATCCCATCTCTACAAAACCGAAACCACGGCTACGGCCTGTTTCCCTGTCTGTAATGATCTTGGCAGAAGAAACGGCGCCAAACCCTTCAAATAATTTGCGCAGGTCATCTTCGCCTGTGTGAAAACTTAAATTCGAAACGTACATGTTCATAAAACAAAATTTAATTAAAATAAATAAAATACCCGTGAAAAAGAGGTCTGCAGCAAGGAGTAGAGAGGAGATTAACTATTACTGAATCGAAGAGTAAGAATTGATACCGATCCGGACTGAATGTTGAAAGAACTTTTAATCACAGTGGTGAAGATAGTCTATTCATTGGTATGAAACCAGATTAGTTTGCTGACCTGACCGCGAACCCCCTGCCCGCTGATTTATTTTATCTTTTTTCTAATAATTACCGTGCCTGCAAAATAGCTAAGCGGGTGACCCTCTTGTAGTTGCTGTTTTCGTGTCGTTTTTTTCCTAAGTACATGTACCTAAACAGCAGATACCCGCAAATGCATTCATACAATTTTTAAAATATACCAACGTTGTAGAAAGGTCCAATCCTTTTAAAAACCAATATCCTGCTGTATGACCCATCCGTTCTACAACGACCAGGCCTATATTGCCGAAGCGTTTTACCTCACCGATGACTTCACGACGCAAAGCGCCCGTCTGGCATTTTTCAAGATCAATTCGTACAAACTGTCGCTGATCAAATCCACTTTTGCCAACAGCAGGGAGGAGTTAAAGACCAGTATCAGGACCAGCTTGCTCAATTATACCAACCCGGGGATCATCCTGGCCGATCTTGGATTTTTCCAGTCGGAAGCGGATAATTGATACTCCTTTTTTTAGGCTAGTTAAAAGTACAAGCCTGCTGATATTGATGATTTATTACGATCAATTAAGACGATCAGTGAGAATCATAAACATCATAGCGATCTGCGGCCCCAAAATACAAGGGCGCTGATTTTTATGATTTATTAAGATCAATTAGCCTCCGAATTAAATAATTTTAGTATAGGACCGGCCGGTGACAGGATCAATGCAGGTACCGGTGCCAATGCAAATAATATTCAGGTGGAATCCTATGATACCCCGTTGTAGCGGTCCACTGACGATATTAATTCTTGCTGAAGACCCTGGTCGTAGCGTATTGGAGCTGCGTATCAAAGAATAAGGAAAGGGTCTGTCGCCAGGTATCATTTATTTTACCCAAGGAAATGATCTCCTGCAGGTAAGCGCATTTTTTCCGGTAATCGATATTCTCGAGAATGAACTGGAGCACTAATTTTTTTGCAGCATTGGAATAACAAACTGGTCCCATCAGGTTGATTTTCTACCTGTAAGGTAAAAACTATGCCAGCTTCGGCAGGGCTTCCGGGAAAGATGTTAACATGCCTGCATAAACCCTCATTTTTTCGCTTTTTCAGCGAGCCAGTTTGCCAGTTCTTTTTTGATGGCTTCGCCGATCAGCTGCTGGTTCGCAGGGTCCTGTAAAAAATCATGACTGGCTGCATTGTCACCGATCTCGAGTAATACCCGGTACGGAGCGGTATTTACATTTTCATCAAGACTGTAGAAACTAAGTTTACCAGTTTTTGCACAACGGTAATCATTACGTCCTGTTGTGCTGTCCAGTAATACACCCCGGTTCTCCATATTCGTCACGGCACAGATCGCTTTTACCAGTCGTCCCGCCAGTTCACGATTCGCGGCTTCATATTGATCGCCATAATGAATATATCCCCAGACCGCATGACGTTTGGTTCCGCCGTTATTATGCACCGCAATGAACACCCGTGGTTTTTTCTTGTTCGATTCGTTTAATTCATATGCATAACCTGATATTTTGCCTTCGATCACAGCAGTGGTATGCAGGATCTTTGTGTTACTGCCCGAATCCGCATGATGGTATTCGCTTTTACTGAGGCTCCATACTTTGAATTCCTTTAAGGAAGGTGAGGCTGCCATTGCTGCTTCCGCGATCCCGTTGCAGGTAGCCGCTTCGCTGAAATCTTTACCCGTATCGGTCTGGTGTGAAGGCTGCCAGACCACCCTGGGCTGATTACAGGATTGACCAATGATTAATAAGAAAGCGATCAGGATCAAAACAGTTTTCTTCATAATACCGGTTATAATTTATAGCAGCCGTTTGCTAAATGTACTGAATAAAGAAGCAGTAAAAGATATAAAGCAATCCGGTAAATTTCTTAATTTAGGAGAAAGAAAACGACCATGAACGGCAGATTTATTCCTTTCCTTTTTATGGTGATAGTACTGGCAGCCTGCAAAAAGGAAAAAGACGGACAGCCTTCGCCACCGGTACCAGTTGTTGCACCGGAGATCGTCTCTTATAAATTTAAGGGACAGAGCCCGGTGATCAACCTTTCGGCAACGGAACGAAAGATCGAAGCCAGATTTCCCGCTACCCTATTGTCCGGTAATGGATTAATTGCAGAATATCAGCTTACGACGGGCGCCAATGTAACAGTAGATGGTTTACTGCAGTCCAGCGGTATTACCACCAATAATTTTGACCGCGAGTTATCCTACCAGGTAAAGAATACAGCAGGGACCATAAATACCTGGAAAGTGCTGGCAACGAATAACAGTTATTCCTATGATTGGGAACTTGGATGTTTTGTATCAAAAGAAAAAAGTAATGATCGCCCATATGAATGGTATTATGACCAGGGCATTACCGGTATATATTCTTCTGTGAATTGCGGACCTTCTTCAGTAACGGCAGCGATCAAATGGGCGGATCAGAGTTTCTCTCATCCTCCTGAATATGCCCGTAACTTTTATGGTACCAGCGGCGGCTGGTGGTTTACGAACGATATCATGGCTTATCTCAATCAACACTCTATTCCGCAGGCAGCGTTAGCATTGGGCACTACACCCGCTCTGACATGGGATAAGATCATAAGGCAGGTAGACCAGGGGAGGGTGGTGATCCTTTGTCTTGATATGCACCTGGTCAGGAGTGCCGCTTCCGAAAACCATGGCCGGGTAAATAAATTTTATAGTACTACACCCAGTTGGGGTCATTTTGTTGTGGTGAAAGGATACCGGGAAGTGGACAACATGAAATACTACGAGATCTATGATCCTTTTACATTTGGTAAAAGAAATTCCGATGATAATACATTGAAGGGCCGGGGACGTTTTTACCGCTATGATGATATCTATATGGCCACATCACACTGGTGGAATTTTGCGATCACTGTCAATCCCAAAGGAGTTGTTATTGATCCGGGTACTTTCCGGATGGCGCTTGATCCGGCAACGATTCCGAATGCGAAAGGACGTTGATGATCAATTCCTGAACTCCTGGCTGATCATCAGTCCATAATAACCACCATCGAGTACACCGATACCCAGTCGCCCATAAGCGGGATTGAGAATATTCGCCTTATGTCCGGGTGAATTCATGAGGTTGGTATGTGCCATCTCCACGGTTTGTGCCAATGCAAGATTTTCACCCGCTGCCCTGTATTTTACCCCGGCGGCATCCATTCGTTGAAAGGGATCTGTTCCTTCGGGACTGTAATGTGCAAAGTATCCCCGGGCAAACATATCTTTTGAATGAGCTCTTGCTACAAATGTCATTTCAGGGTCTGCCTGTAATGGTTTGAGCCCGCGTGATGTTCTTTCTTTATTGACCAGTTCCAGCATTTTCGCTTCGAGCAGGGGACGTTCGGCCGGCTTGTCATATTTAAAAGGCAGTGAGACCTTTTCTCCTGAACTGGGTTTTACCGTGAGGCTGTTGATCGTTTGTTTGATCGCATCATCAAATACGGGTGCCAGTTTCCGGTTGACCCATTCGGATTGCATGGCCAGTTTACCGGCAAACCGGCTTTCACGTGTAGCACTGGTGATACTGTCTTCCAATGGCAGTGCCAGTAATAATGCTGATAAGATAACAGCAGAGATCCAGCCATTGACAGCCCCGGGAATAAGGCCTAATAATTTATTGAGAGGATTATGATTGCTCTGTT
>DASYLC010000411.1:0-5026 GCA_036009775.1 Chitinophagaceae bacterium | reverse complement strand
CCATGTCCTTAGCCAGTCCCGACACGCCGAATTCCCTGTCCTTATTGAATACGGGTTTGACCAATACCAATAAGAGCGTTAGCCCCCCGAATACAATGGCCCCGGGTATCAATTTTTTTCTGTTGGGATATTGTTCAAGCGGGATATTCCTGAACAACCAGACGATGACAACGATCAGTATCGAAGGGAATAAAATGGATTGTTTACTGAGTATACTTCCAAACGGAAGGTCCTGTCCAAAGAAAATATAACGTCCTGTCGCAGCCAGTATCACCAGCAATGCTGTTATCAGCAAATAATTCAGCAATGAGAACCCCGCCGTGATGGTGGGATAATTGTGATTGATCCGGTTGGTAAAATCAGGATAGAGTTTATAAAATGAAGCGAGCAGGGTTGTCGGTACCAGTAACAAGAGTACATAGAGCAATACGGACCATTTACCGTGCTCCGCGATAAAGAACCGGCTGGCTACAAGATCTGTGGCCTGTGCATTGTACTTTGCTCCTTTATTTTGCGGTGCATGCGGAAGCAGGTGAAACCCGGCACTGTTCACCGCAGGATTATTCTTTTCATAGATGAATGTATTGATGAACCATTGGTTCTGCGCCGCCCTGATGACGGGTTCATAGGTCTTCCCCTCCCGGTAAGCGGTTTCCACCGCCTGTTCTGCCGGCATGGTCATCACATCGATCCTGTACTTGGTGATGGCTGCCTTGCTGAGTATCCTTTCTTTTGGAAAGAAAAGAAAAGCAATAAGAAACAACCCGGCAAAAGAGGCAAGACCTGCGAGGTTCCTCCTGCGGTTGGACCAGCGGAATAATAAACGGCGGATGGTGTATGCGATAAGGATCGCAAAAAGTATATAACCTCCTGTATATAATACTTGCGGGAGTTCCAGCAGCCATTTAAAGATATAAGGACCGTAAACCAGGTTGACCACAAATAACAGGAGATAGAAAGATCCCAGCAGACCAAACAAAGCTGCATTCTTCCTGCTGCCTGCCGACAGGCCGGCTATCGCATAATTGATACAGAGAAATGCTTCGTTGAATAAAAGAAAGTTCAGGAAAATGATGGCAAACCCGATATCCACAAAAGCAAACAGGGCCAGCAGGCTGACGGACAATACGATCTTGACCGGGTTATTGATGATGATATCAAAACTTCGGGATGTGCTTATGCTCCACCAGCTTTTCTCCGCGGATGTTACCAGCGGGGAATACTTGTACGAAATATAAATGAATACAAAATAGAACAGTACGAGTGCGATGGCCAGGTGACGACAAGTGGTAGGATCAAAACCATTAAGAGCAGCAAATGCTCCTCCCCCGGCAAGGACCAGGATCCAGGCAATAAAATAAAAGACCCTTATTCCATTTTTCTTTACCAGCCGGTTATTGCTGATCCGGTTACCCAGCTGGTCTTCCCGGGTACTATCTTTTTCTTCAAGGTTGCCGGAATAAGTTTGATTCAGTACAGCTGCCGATCTTTTTCGTACCGACACATAGATCCATTTGAGGAAGCTAAACCCAAAAATGACAGCTAAAACAAGACCCGCTGCAACAATGATCCCGAAATTCGAAAAGCTGTTGAGCTGTTGCTGTGAAGGGAGGTCCATCGCTTCATACGGCGGAAAACTTTTATAACGCCAGTACATAAAAAAGCGGGTGCTGAGCAGTACCAGGGTTACCGGGGCCAGCAACTGCCATATCCAGCTAAGTTTGTGGGCCGGTTTCAACCAGGAACTGGCAAATACAAAGAAGAAAAACAGGAACAGGGTCCCGAATAAAAATAATTGCCAGGTATTGGATGAAAGCGTACGGCTTCCGAAACCCCAATTGAATGAATTATGAACGGAGAATACCCAGCTGAAATTAGAAGCTTTGGCAGGTAAAATAACCTGCTCATTGGAGACAGCAGGCTGTCCGCTGCCATCCAGGAACTTTGCCTGCAGCTGCAGAGGAGCATTGGCCTCATCCTTTGTGTACGTTAACAATACCGGCGAAAAATCAATGGTATTATCACCGTTAAAAGGAGCGAACAGGAAACCCTCTCCAAATACGGCAGGCATTTGTTGCATATCCTTCGCGTCCGAAACAAGAAATTTAGTGACGGTATGCCTGGTCCAGTTTTCCTTATTTTCTTCTGTCAATGGATAAGAAACAGGATAACGTGGTGCTAATGCAAAACTATCCGTGCCGAGATAGTTTAACCGGAACTGGTTACGGTTATTCTCCGGGAAACCCAATCCCCATCCAATAATGGATCTATCCGGGATAGTAATCTGGAAAGCAATATCTTTTTCTGCAACTTCTTTCTGTTCATAGATGATCACAGCTGTGTGCCGGAACAGCTGGCCTGAAAAAAAATATTTTATACTACCGGGATTAGTTTTGCTTACTTCATCCCGGAGCAGGAGAATAGTTTTCAGGGAAGCAGTGATCTTCTCATCTGTATAAAAAGGTGAATTGATAAAACTTGTATCGTCTTTTAAAAGATCCCATAAGGAAGAACCTTTCCGGATCATCTTGCCGGCGCGGGCTATCGGTTCGCTGTTGATCCTTAACAGAACACCGGTATCCCCTGCCATACTTACCTGAATATGAACATCGGCTATGCGATAAGATATCTCCCGGTTTTCTG
The DNA here is from genome assembly GCA_036009775.1 of Chitinophagaceae bacterium. GTDB lineage: Bacteria > Bacteroidota > Bacteroidia > Chitinophagales > Chitinophagaceae > JJ008. The sequence continues at coordinate 2,383 of DASYLC010000411.1, read as the reverse complement.
CGGGGAAGTTTGCCGATAACAATTTATAGGAATCTCCCGAAGCCAGGTATAACGGATCTTCTGAATAAACAGAAAGAACTTTCACCTGCTGGTTTTGTTTTGACAAAACAAAGCGGTTGAACGCATTCCCTTTAAAGTTGACCGTATCCGTTCTGCCCAGTTCAATAGTACCGGCTACCCGGAACCCGTCATGCCTGATAAAATGATGATCGAGATTGCTGAATGTCTTCAGCGAAAGCGGTGCGTGGATATTAAAATATAAAAAGGAGAAGCACGCTGCCCCGATCAGCAGGAAAACAAACGGGAACCGTCGGCGCTGGTAGCCATTCCTTACAAAACTCCTGTAATACAGCAGCCCGTAGATCAATAATATGCCTATCGTAAAGGCATATAAAAAACTCAGGCTTGTGAGAAATTTCAGCATGGTGCGGATGATTAATTGTTCAGGTTGGTCTCGTCAAAAACAGGATAAGAAAGCCCGTTCACGCCTGTTTTGCTCAGGGCCATTTTAATTACGAGTGCCCTGCTCCCGAATTCAGTGTTCAGTTTTTTCAGGAGCGAAGCGTCCAGTCCATTTCCCTTGCTCAACCCCTGTATCCGCTCTACCATCTTCCCACCGATCGAAAGATCGTTCACCCGGAGGTAGAGATATTCAATATATAATAATGACAGGGATACCAGCAGGTCGACCAGCTTTTCCTGGTCGGCTGCATTGAGTTTGGCCGGGCTGTTCTTATTGGCATCGGTGATCGCCAGGATCGGTTTCAGGAATTTTTCATAGGCATAAGCAGCTACTGCATTTTCTGTATCGAGCACTCCTTTCATGGCGATCGTTTCATCCTTTGTCTTATCATAGCCGGGATAATTTTTAACCTTATAAGCTTTCTGGATACCATGTTTCAGTGAATCATATTCATGCTGGATGCCATTGTATTCTTTTATCACCCGGTTCAATCCTTCGTTCTCCTTGGATAGTTTGTTCAGCTCGGCATTCAGGTCGCCGATCTTTATTTCCAGTGATTGGACCGTTACTCTTCCTTTTTTTGGTGCGGGGTGTGAACCGTTCACCGAATGGAGTAATGCGTCTTTTCCATTGTATCCTGCGGATTGTTTTTCATTCAGTCCCGCGATCGTCCGGCTGATCTTTTGCTGGTGACGGTATAGAATAAAAATAACAAAGCCAAGCAGGGCAATGATAGCGATCAAACCCGCCAGCATGTAATCATTGCTGTTATTGCCTGCTTTTACCGGTTCGTCCTGTTTTTGCGGAACAAGGCTGGTATTGTATTGGCTGATCAGCGAATCGATCTCCGACCGGAGAATAATAGGATTACGGTTTATCTTCTCTGCTGCTGACAACGTATCTACGATCTGTAAGTGTTTATTGCCAGGTTGCACACCGGTCTGGGCACTGGTACCTGCAGAAAACAGGAGCAGCAGGAGAAACAGGTATAGGGTATAGCGCATTTTCATGTGTTGAACATTAAAAATTGAAAAATTGGAGTATCCCCTGCTTTTTCTTTGCCGGTTTGCGGGGGTTAGTTCCTTTTTCTTTAAGTATATCCTGGTAAACAGCATCTATGGAAGCCAGTTCCCCGGAATAAGCCGGGAACATCGAAATGGCTTTCATGTCCTGGATAGGAGAATAGGTTTCGGCAACTGAACTGAGGATACTGTACAGCGAGCGGACATCCTTTACTTTCTGGTTCTCCATCAGCCGGAGATAGATATTATCCCGGGTAAAATAGATATCCACTGTTTTATTCTTAAAGGCTTTCAATTCCTGGTTGTTCCTCCTCACGGTCGCTGCATTGTACAAGATATCGTTGCCCGGCTCGATCTTGATGCCACGATAGAGATAGATATTATTGTTCAGCACATCATTATTCCGGGAAAGACCTTCTTTCTTATCAATGGGAATACCTGTAAAATCGGTGATCTTATAAGCCCCGCTGAAAGCGCCATGGATCGCAATATTCTTATTGTTCAATACCCTGCCCGGTGGCACTGTATTGATCGTTACCGACACACCCAATAATCCGTTCAGTTCTTTTTCGAGTTTCTTCTTTAGTTCATCAAAATAAAATGCCCGGCCACTCAGCATCACGGTCTTTATTCTCTTTTTAATGTCTTTGGTCATCACATCCCTGATACTGGCAATGATGCAATGGACAATGCAATCAGCTGCCTTATGGATCAGGCCAGTCACCTCATCATCCCAGCGTATACTCCTTTCTTTCAGGATCACTTCGGCATATTGTAATAAAGTTGACTGGTCCTTGTATAAATTCCCGATCGTTCTTTCGGTACTGACTGAATTTTCGGCCAACTGGGAAAATTCAATGATCCCTACCGGTTGCAGTCCATTATATTTTTTCTTCTG
>DASYLC010000410.1:0-5983 GCA_036009775.1 Chitinophagaceae bacterium | reverse complement strand
CACCTGTTGTATTTGCTCCCAGTGCCTTACTTCCTGTGGCCGTATTAAAATCACCTGATGTATTGGAAGTAAGACTGCTATCTCCCACGCCAGTATTATAAGATCCTGTTGTATTTGACAAAAGGGCGATCCTTCCCATGGCCGTGTTGGAGACGCCCGTTGTATTGGCAAGAAGCGCTTTGTACCCGTTGGCGGTATTATTCTCACCGGTGGAATTATTATACAGGGAAAAAAAACCTGTCGCCGTATTCTTAATTCCTGTTGTGTTAAAATACAAGGTTGCCTGTCCCACTGCTGTATTTTCAGAACCTGTAGTATTCGACAACATCGACTGGTAACCCAATGCCGTGTTATAGGAACCCGTTGTATTGGATCGTAAACTATGCATGCCGGTCGCTGTATTTTGTGTTCCTGTCGTATTCTGGGGAAGTGATTGATAACCACTAGCTGTATTTCCATCTCCTGTTGTATTGGCTGATAATGATTGATACCCCAGTGCTGTATTATATGAAGCAGTTGTATTCTGAGTCAAAGCGCTGAGCCCGATCGCTGTATTGAAACTCCCCGTAGTATTGGTAAAAAGAGTACCGCGCCCTATTGCAGTATTGGAGGACCCGGTTGTATTACCATTCAATGCCTCTCTGCCCAATGCTGTATTGTTAATACCGGTCGTGTTCGATATAAAAGAACGGTATCCCAACGCAACATTATCCAATGTTAAAGCACCCGATGGTTGATTATTGATACGAAACATCAGCGGCTGGTTATCGATCGTGCCAATAAAATTCGTAGCAGGATTGGTCCCTGTATTACCCAATAGTTTCCAGGCATCGTTGCTGAAAGGCGATCCGGGTATCCATGTGCTTCCATTCCAAACGATGGCCTGCCCGTTCAATGGAGCAATGGCACTAAGTGGCCGCGATTGTAAACCAGACACTACCGGGTTGGGATAAGTGCCGGAAAGATCTCCTCCTGCATTGCCAATAGGATAAGCGCTGGTGGCATGGAGTGCATAAGGAACCGATGCCAGTTGCGCCGTCCCGATATTGATAAACGAATTGCCTCCATTGGGGTCGATCTCTACCTGTATATATTTAGAGCCAACCGGCCAGTTTACGCCATTGATCGTTCCAGTTACGGAACCCGCACCCGGGCTACCCACCTGTACATTGAATAGACCAAATGGATTGGTGACGATCGTTCTTGATTCCTGGTATACTACGGCACCCGCTGCGCTGCCATCGTGGATGGTCAGCCGCAGCGAGATCGTTTTGTTCACCAATACATTTCCTGTTGCATTGCGGGCCACACCCTGGTAATTGAAAATACCAGGCGCCTGGTTATACGCGGCTAATGTGGCGAACATTATTGCCAGTAAGGATAAGATCTTTTTCATGGTTTTGTTTTATGGTTTATCGAACATTTTATCAAACAGTTACTATTTACTTTCCAGTATTTTGATTCGTCCTGGTGAACGGAATGCAGGATCCTGGCTGGCTAAAGCTGATCGCATTACTTGGTATCTTTAACACAATAGAAACTATGATCTTATTCAACAATTAACAGGTTGCTATTTATCCTGCAGCTTCACCACTTTCAACCCGCTGTGGCGGATCACTTCAAGTCCATCGCCCGGTCTGTTATTATCCGGTTTAAGATCTGCTATCACGAAATACACGCCATCGGGATACCGGGAAATATCGAAGAGCTCGATACGGCAACAGCCGTCATAATGATAGCTTTTTGAAGACAGCATTTGCCCGGAAGCATTGATCAGTTGTAAGGATAGCTGCCCGGTGGTCCGGACAAAAAAATCGATCTCGAATTTTCCGCTGGTAGGATTGGGGAACAATGTGTAGTCCCCTTTCTCAAATAATACAGTATGGGGATAGCCGGTGATAATATCGGTACAGGGTTGTAATACGCCCTGTGTGACAAGGACCGAACTATCAGCCGTTGCAAATGCCTGGACGAGCAGCAGCTCCCCCAAACTCCATTCATAGCGGTGATAAGAGGAGGGGTTATCGTAAGTACCACCGGCCGTATTGAGTATCGCCGGAACAACACCATTGACAGGATTGAGCGATGGCACCTGCGAGTGGCCGGGGAATGACAGACCCAGTAACATACTGAGCAGGATAGCCGTGTTGTACGTAATTTTCATTGGTTAAGTGATTAAGGTCCTGCCCATGAACAGGCTGTTACATAATTACGACCCCGGACCGCCCTGTTACGATTATTTTTAGAAAGCGTGGTGAAATACCGAGAAAACGGTAGTTTTTATTTCTTCGTCACTGCTTATGACCACCGGAGCCCCTCTTTTTTGGAGGTTTGTGATTACATTTGAAACATGAATTCATCTATTCCCCTTATCGGCATTATCATGGGCAGCGACAGCGACCTGAACGTGATGCAGGCAGCTTCGGATATCCTGAAACAATTCGATATACCGCATGAGGTAACGGTGGTATCTGCTCATCGCACACCTCATCGTATGATCGAGTATGCGCAACGGGCCAAAGAAAGAGGGTTGAAAGTGATCATTGCCGGGGCCGGTGGCGCGGCACATTTACCGGGTATGGTCGCTTCGGTCACGACATTACCCGTTATTGGCGTTCCCATCAAATCTTCCAACTCCATCGATGGCTGGGATTCGGTACTTTCCATTCTGCAAATGCCCAATGGCGTACCGGTTGGTACAGTGGCATTAAATGCTTCCAAAAATGCGGGTATCCTGGCTGCAGAAATACTGGGCACCGCTGATGAAAGTATTTCTCAAAAAGTAGCGGACTATAAGAACTCTCTTAACATGGAAGTGCTCGGAAAAGTAGAGCAGATGAAGAAGGATGGCTGGGAGAATAAGTTTGATTGAAGGGTAGATCCGTCTGAAGAATAAAACTTATGTGTCAGCCTATGTGCCTATATGCCTATGTGGTTCAAAATATATAAATTTAGCGTATTAGCTTCATCCTTTCTTTTCGCCTCCTGCGGCAGCAATACCATGCTTAAAGAAGTAAAAAAACTGGACCACTACCCTTCCGCCTCAGGTATTGAATACTTCAACAAACAATATTATGTCATCGGTGATGATGCCAACGACCTGCTGGTACTCGACAGCAATCTCAACCCCGTCGATTCTCTCGATCTTTATTCATTTCCCGACAAAAGAATTCCCAAAGCCGTGAAGGCCGACCTGGAAGCCATTATTACCACTGAAGGTAAAAAGATCCTGCTGATAGGTTCAGGTTCATTGGCCCCTTACCGGAATACCTGCTGGCTGATCGATCCCGTCACCAAACAAAAAGACAGTATCCGGCTGGATATTTTTTATGAACGCCTGAAACAAAGCGGACTTTCCGAGCTGAATATTGAAGGTGGCTGTTCTATTCCCGGCTCTATCTTTCTATCGAACAGGGGAAGCAAAGGGTTTCCCAGGAATCATCTTATTCTCACCAGCGCTTCATTCTGGAAAGAACAGAACAGTGCAAGGATCACGGTCATTTCGGTCGGCGGCAATACGGATACAAGTCTGTTCAAAGGTGTTTCGGGCATGACGTATGCCAAAAAAAGTGACCGGCTGATCCTGGCAGTTTCGACGGAAGACACACGTAACAATATGGATGATGGCGCAATCGGTAAAAGCTATTTATGGATCATCGAGAATATCTCTTCCAAGAAAGGATGGAAAGCCATCAATCCCGACCAGGTGATCGACCTGGGAGATATTGACCCTAAATTCAATGGCCAGAAGATCGAATCGGTATGTGTAACAAAAGAAACCAGGAACTTTCTACACCTCGTACTGGCCGCGGATAATGACGATGGCAGCAGCAGCATTTTCCGCCTGATCGTGGAAAAGAACTAACTTTAGCTGATAGCCAACCTGGCAACCATTACCTTTCAATCTATTCTTATGAAATATTGTCCAAAACTATTGGTCGCGTTATTGCTGTTTGCAACCAGCTTAACAGCAACATCTCAAACACCCCTTTTACCAAGAGATCCTTCTATCAGCGGACCGCAGACCTTTGCGATGGTGCTGGGTGTTTCCAAATATAAATATGTAAAGCCACTGGCTTTCGCCGATAAAGACGCGATCCTTTTCAAAGACTATTTGAAATCACCGGGTGGCGGCAGCGTAAAAGATGAGAATATCTTTCTCCTGCTCAATGAAGAAGCGTCGAATGCTAATTTCTGGGGCAAGGGTTTCCAGTGGTTGAAAGCAAAAAAATTGCAAAAAGGTGATCGTTTATTTATTTATCTCGCCGGTCATGGCGACGCGATCGACGAAGACCAGTTCTTTTTTTTAGGATTTGATTGTGACCCGAAAGGAGATAAGAATAATTATCTCGTTGCCGGCGCCATTCAATTGTTCAACCTGAAAAAAAAGATCTCCAATGAAACCGCCAAGGGTGTGGAAGTGATCTTTATCATGGATGCCTGCCGTTCGAATGAATTACCCGGCGGTTCAAGCGGTCAGAATTTTTTGAACTCAGCCGTATCGGAGAAACAAGCCGGGGAGATCATCATGCTGGCCACTGCGGCGGGACAGGAATCACTGGAAGATGCTTCAATAGGATCCGGCCAGGGCCTGTTCACCTATTACCTCGTGGATGGATTAAATGGAGTGGCCGATTCTATTGGCATTCCTGATAAGCGTGTAACTTTCCGGGAGATACAAGCCTATGTCAATAAAAATGTTCCTTCCATCGCCCAACTCCGGTTTAAAAGAAAACAGGAACCCTATTTCTGTTGCACCGAAAACAGCGACCGGGTGATCAGTACCGTAGACACAGCTTATCTCCAAAAATGGCTGAAAACAAAAAAACAGGGACGGCGGGGACCAGGTAATTCTTTTGATGGTGAACTGGAAAAAAATTACAGGGCGGCTGTGGATACCAATCTTGTCGAGACCTATAACCGTTTCAACCGGGCCATTGACAATAAGCAGGTCAGTACGGCCGAAGATTATTTTAACCAGCTGAATAAAAAATTCCCCGGCAATCCTTATACACTCGATGCCAAATCAAGCCTGGCGGTTGAATATATCAATATCGCCCAGGGCAAAGTGGATCGCTATCTTGATTGCGGCTTTACCGGGTCGGCAAAAGAAAAACAGGAAAATGCGGAGGCGGCGGACCGCCTGGAAAAAGCCATTGCCAGTGTACGGGAAGATGATGCCGATTTTGCGAATTCATTATTGGGCAGGCTCTATCTTTTGAAAGCAAGCAGTAATGAAACTATTTCAGCCGCGCTGAGGCATGCCGGTACAGCCCTGGGTATTGACAGGAATGGCGCGTATGCGATGAACAAACTCGCCCAGTTGCATTTGGAAAACAACAGGGCGGACAGCGCTCTGTACTATGCGGATAAAGCTGCAAAAACAGCTCCCAACTGGCCCTGTGCCTTAACTACATTGGCACTGGCCAGGTCTGCGGCTAATACTACCAATAAGCCTGATGAGATTAAACAACCGAAGAGAATACCTAAAAGCAGTTTTGGTATTGCAGTTGGTGGCGGTATCAATCGCTCCGATCCAACCTTTCAGCAGAATGCTAATGTAAATGTGATCGCCGTTGATCCAAGGACAACAGCGATAATAGACCTGGGAGTTATTGTCAATATTCCGCTTGGACAAAGTATTTCCGTAAGGCCCGCAGTTACAGCCGTACTGGGAAATACAGAACTCATTTATCAACGAAGGAATTCAACAGGAGGACAGATCTTCCGGGATACGATCCTTGTAAAAAATACTTCGGTAAAGATTGCCCTGCCCCTGGTGATCAGGTTTACAAATAAAAAGATCAACCCCTATCTCGCCCTGGGCCCTGCTTTCAGTTATGTGGTGGGGGGAAACTCCGAGATATTACCCACCAAAAAATCGCTGGTATTGGGTGACGCGGGGTTTGGCGTAGAGTTCACCGTGCCGAAGACCGGGATGGTCATTTCCCCTGAATTACGATATTCAAGGGGGTTAACAGAT
>DASYLC010000409.1:0-5098 GCA_036009775.1 Chitinophagaceae bacterium | reverse complement strand
GGGCTGTATTCTCTCCGACGATGATGAGTTTATACACTGAAAAATTGTGCGTGGCCACCGCGGCCATTTCCACCAGTGTTACTTCGCAGCCGTTGGCATCCAGCAATGTTTTATAAGCCTGTGCCCCGGTATTGTCTGTTTTATAGACAAACGCTATTTTGTTCGGTGGCGGGGTAACAGTGTCTGATTTTTTATTACAGGAGAAAAATAAAAAAGCCATGGCCGCGCTGAGACCGGCCAGTACACGGGAAATTGTTCTGATTTTCATACTAATTCATTTTAAATGATCGGTGAATAAATGATAAGGTTTGACAGTACAAAGGTTGGAAAGATCAAAATGAGTGCAATCCCCTAATGAGGGGGTTTTGAAAAGAATGGTACCGGGAGGCGACCTGTAATTGCTGCACAGCTTCTATCCGGCCACGAAAACAATCCGGTCAGATCAATTTTTCGTTGTATGCTTTGGAAATGGCTTCGGTTTGGGAGTGCACCTGCAGTTTTTCATATATCTTCTTGATATGAGAACGGATCGTATCAATGCTGATGAACAGGGCGGCTGCCATCATTTTAAAGCTGTTTCCTTTTGCCAGTAAATACAATACTTCTTTCTCCCGGGCAGAAAGATCGTACCTCTCCGCTTCCTTGCCCTGTTGCAGGGAAGCGACCACCATTTTAGCAATGGATGGGCTCATGGGTGCGCCACCGGCCAGCACTTCGTCAATGGCGTTCACCAGTTTTTCAGGAATAGATTTTTTCAACAGGTATCCTGAAGCACCGGCGCAGATAGCGTCCAGTACATGTTTGTTATCATCAAAAACAGTCAGCATGATGATATGGGTTGTCCTGTTAAACTTCCGGATAAGCCTGACCGCTTCGATACCGGATATCAATGGCATATCAATATCCATCAATATCACATCAGGTTTCATTTCTTTGACCTGTTGCATGACATGGTTGCAGTTCGCATGATCACCTGTTACAGCAAAACGGTCAACTTCCGACAGTAATTGCCGGATGCTGCCCCGCAGATCATTGTTGTCATCATAAATAATAATTGTAATCATCAATTGCTGCTAAGTTAAACCCTGCCCCGTTCATTACGTTCCCCTATTCATGTGATAGGTATCCGTAGCTCCACGCGGGTGCCCAGGCCTGTTCCTGATGCGATCACCATCTTTCCCTTTGCTTCTTTTGCTCTTTCCGCCATATTCCGGAGGCCATTGCCCGGTTGAATTTCATTTTTTTCAAAACCCTTTCCATTATCCATTATTTCCAGGACCAGCCATCCGCCGGGATTTCTGAGCAGGCTGATCCGGATAATGGTTCCACCGCTGTACTTCACGGCATTATTCATCGCTTCCTTGAATACCAGGAAAAGGTCTTTGCGTTTATTGACCGTCAATTTTATCGCTTCCAGGTTTTTGTCAGTTTCAAAGCCGTATTCGATGCCGGCCGATTCACAGAGTTCCCCGGCAAATTCTTTCATCTTTGCGAGCACCTGCTCCAGTGTATCATTCTCCGGGTTGATAGCCCACACGATATCCTGCATATTCTCAAGGATCGCTTTCGATGATTCCCTGATCTTACCAAACACCTGTCCGGCAGTACCGTTTTCCGGTTGTTTTTTCATCGCCATGGAACTGATGATATGAATGTTGGAGACGGCAGAACCAATATCGTCGTGCAGGTCACGGGCAATGCCCAAACGCAATCGTTCCACTTCCAATTTTTTATTTAGCTGGTAGCGGTATAATGCATATACCGCAAGACCAATTGCCAATGCCACCATCGTATAAAACCATCCCGTTTTCCAAAAAGGCCGGCCGATACTGAAGGATATCTTTTCCCCGCTCTCAAACCAATCTATACCATTGAGACTCGCGGCAGCCTGGAACTCATAATGACCCGGTTGCAGGGCATGGAACCTGGCCGTGTTGCTATTCCCGTTTATGATCCATCCTGTATCCAATCCCTGCAACCGATACCGGTATTTTATTTTATTGGCATTCCCGAAGTAAGGGGCCACGAAACTGAAGTCAACTGTATTTTGAAAATACCTAAGCCGGATCGCATGAGCGGCGCCGGTGTAACCGGTGTCGTCACCGTTGACCTTCATATCGCTGATAAAAATACCCAGCGAATCTTTTTCTTTCCCGATCTTTTCAGGATTGAAATAGATGATGCCCCGTGTACTGCCCAGGAAAAGCCATTCCTGCCTGGAACGGCAAAAACTGTTTGGATAAAATGAATTCCCTTCTATGTTTTCGAAATTGCTGAATGATTCGATCTTTTGCGTTTGTATGTCGAACCGGAACAGTCCTTCGCTGGTTGCCAGCCAGAGCTTGTTCTCTTTGTCCTTATACAGGATATGGATAACGATCCTGTCAAAGAATGGGTGAAGCTTACGGACCATCAATGCCGGGAATGTACTGACCATGTATAAGCCGGTGCCGCCTATGATCAGTGATCCATCCTTCCATTCACACATCGTATTAGAGCCTCCGGAAGTTCGGGCCATTGGTATTTTATGCCTGAAAATGAAATGACTGTCGAGGCAATACAAAGCCTGTCCCGTTGCTATCCATAAATTCCTTTTACTATCCTGGAAGCAGTAATTCAGGTTCTCCTTTTTCCCGGGGAAATCGAGTTCCGTCACCCGGTAGGTCCTTCCATCAAGCAGGTAACCTCCATCCCGGGCTACGACTACATGGTTACCGTTGTGCAACGTATAGATCTGGTCGATAAAATCTCCCTCGATCTTTTTGCGGGTAGCTTCACCCGTATCACCCGGCAAATAAGCGGGCCTACGGTAATGGTTAACAACCGGGTCGTATAGCCAGATACCCTTGTTCGTCTGACCCAGTATAAGATAACGCCCATCATACACGATCCCGCGTATGGAATAATGATTGATCCGGTCGGTAGCTCCTTCCTTGGCGAAATAAGGTTGAATAGTTCCCTGTTGCAGGTTCCATCTTGCAAATCCATTGACCGTGGCGAGCCAGATATTACCCTTTTCATCTTCTGCAAAATTCCTTACATGGTTATCCCAGGCTTTGGTCATATCGGTTTCATGATTTCTTACGAGGCCGATGTCGGCTGCATTTTTTTTAAAGGAGATCAATCCATAGTTAGTATAGGTAGCCCAGGCGATCTCCCTGTCATCAACGTAGATATCCCTGAAGACCAGGTTTCCTTCGAGCGGCTTGCCTTTATGAAATAATTTGAGTTGCCGGAAATCTCCTGTGTCCATATCATACTCGATCATTCCTTTACTGGTGGCTAGCAGGAACTTATTCCTCCCGTTGGGTACAGCATGAAAAACAATGATGAAAAAGTCCTGTACGTTATTCAAATGCCTGCTGATATCAATATTCTTTACCTCTCCTTTGGAAAAATCGCAGAGGTATAAAACACCTGTCCAGGTTGATACTAATGCAAGATCATCGGTCAATGCACATACTTCACGCACATTGTCTACGGGCAGTGAGCCCATACTTCCTTTGCCGGGGCGAAAAGCCTTCAGGGAATCTTCGATCAATAAAAATATGGTCTGCGTGTTACGGCCATCATCAATACTCCTGGATTGTACTTTCTTTAAATTGGCCAGTACGGGATCAGTATGCTTCCGGAAGACCTGTTTGGACTCATCAAACACATACAATCCTGCATTGGTCAGCACCCACACTTCTTTATCCGGGCGCTTATACACCTGGTAGATGGCTAATTTTTTAATGGTATCTACGGAAACAGGAACAAATCCTGTATGATCATTGCTGAACCGGTACAGTTTGGAAGAAGAAGCGACCCATATCCTATTACTGTTGTCACAAATAATGGAACTCAAAATGGGGCCGGGAACGAAATCAAGTATATGTTTTCCGTCAAAACGCTGCACCCCGTCATGGTGCATGATCCATATAAAACCCTGTTTATCCTTTATCACTTTTCTTACATCACTTGTCCTGACCCCAAAGGATTCATCAAACAGCTGAACATGGTAGTCCGGCAGTTGGGTCAATCCCTGCAAAGAGATCAATGTGATCGCTATAATGGATACCAATTTCACCGTTTTCCCTGTTGATTCCTATAAATTTACACTTTAATAAACCCGTTTACCTACTGTACAGGAAGATATTATCCAGCGCAGAACGGGTGGGCAGGAAGTCGCCGGATCAATACACGACGAGCTTCAACGCTTCTGTCGTTTTACCAGTTGCACTCAGCCTGATGATAAAGAATCCTTTGCTCAGTATACCTGCGGGAATAGTAGCAGTAATATCATTGGCCATCTTCTGATACAATTGCACCCCTGCTGAATTGAAAACCTGTATCAACGTGGGCTGTGGCTCCCTCAACAGGATGGTGACGGGTTGGTATTGTTCCGCGGGGTTGGGATAAATGATATAATTCCTGTTACCGAAATAGTACAGGCTCTCCGGCTGGCTGTAAATGATCTGGCCGTTCTGCAATTCAATTTTTACACGATACGTATTCACACCATAAGAAAGGGAATTGTCATTATAAAAAACCAGTACACTATTGACCGTGCTGATCGTTTGTAAAGTATTGTATCCACTGGCTGATAATTTTTCCCAGGTGACCGATCTTATCTTATAAAGGATTCCCAGTTCCAGCTCCAGCGATCCGGTAGCCCCGTTGAGAGAAACAATAAAATTTTTAATGTAACAGCCTACTCCCTGGTTGGAATAATCAAAACCATAGGACCTGACAGCTGTTTTAGTATTCAGTACCGGTGCAACTGCATAATAAAGCGAAGGGTTTGCCTGCTTGCCAAGAACAGCAACCGTATCGTTAGTGATAAACAAAGGTTCCATATATTTATCACCTAACCGGTATACCTGGTAGGTGCTCACGCCAGGGATCCTGTTCCAAAAAAATAAAAAAGAATCAGAACAATTAAATCCCACGAATGTATTCATCCGTTTGGAGATCGTGAATGTATCGGATTGGAAATTCTGCGAAGCAAGGGTCATCCGCAGCAAGGCGGTCGCAAATGTATCGGGGGCATTCCATTTATAATACCCTTTTGTAAGATCGATACTGTTGCTGATCAGCTGCCAACTGCTCCCGTTAT
>DASYLC010000408.1:0-8596 GCA_036009775.1 Chitinophagaceae bacterium | reverse complement strand
CCCGATCTTCGTAGCGGGGTTGGAACGTATCATCCGCCGGACAGCAGCAAGGGAGAACAGGATACGCATCAGAATGACCACGACAACAGAGGTATAAACTAAATAAAAGATCGTTTGCCATGTAAGCCGGCCAGGTCCATCGATGATCGCAACAGGCGCTCCCGTAGATTCTGCCGGGCCGGAAGAAAAAGAGAAGATCGCCCGGAGAACGAATGAATCTTTCTCCGTAGTAGTGAAATATAAAGGGATGTTCAGGAAGGGAACCACCAGGCTAATGACCGGTACCAGGAGCAGGTAAAAGCGATTGTACTGGTGAAAGCGGTTGTTTCGCAGGAAAAAATGATAATAGCCATACAAAAGACCTGAAGCGATGATCACCTGGAATAGGTATAATGACACAGCTCTCATTTTTGCTGGTTTTGTTGTTTTTTAATTTGCTTCAGCAGTCCTTCCAGTTCCTCCACCGAAATATTATTTTCTTTTACGAGATAGGAAACCACGTTGCTGAAAGATCCCTCGAAATAGTTCCTGGTAAGCTGCCTGATCGTTTTACCGGAATAATCTTCTTTCGTAATAAGAGGGGAGTACCGGTGTTGTCGCCCCAGCACTTCCACTGCTACGAACTCTTTTTCAATGAGGATCTTTAAAAGTGTGGCAACAGTGTTCTGGTGGGGCTTTGGAGCCGGCATCGCATCCACGATCTCCCTGAGAAAAGCTTTCTCAAGGTTCCATAGTACCTGCATGATCTGCTCTTCTGCTTTTGTTAATGCTTTCATGATGATTAATTCTGAAATTAAAGCTATAACTAATTTTTTAGTTCAACAACTAAATTTTTAGTTAAACGATAATTTTTCACAGTTTGTACTCATTCTTTCCTTTATTTTGCAACAAAAGAACCTGAATGTCAGAGCCTATCATCGAAATACGCAACGCCAATATTTACCAGGGCAACAACCTCATATTACAGGATATCAACCTTACCGTCAATAAAGGTGAGTTTGTTTACCTCGTAGGGAAGACAGGTACGGGTAAATCCAGCTTGCTGAAAACATTGTACGGCGAATTACCTCTCACGCAGGGTGAAGCCACTGTAGCGGGTTATAACCTTCGCGGTCTTGACTGGAAAAAGGTTCCTTATCTGCGCCGCAACCTGGGTGTGGTATTCCAGGATTTTCAGTTGCTGACAGACCGTAATGTCAATAACAACCTCAAATTTGTGCTGAGAGCCACTGGCTGGACCGATGAGAAGCTGATGGATGAAAAGATCAACGACGTTCTGGACAAAGTGGGTTTGAAGTCAAAAGGATTTAAAATGCCATTTGAATTGAGTGGTGGTGAACAACAACGTATCGATGTGGCAAGGGCCTTATTGAATTCTCCCAAACTGATACTGGCCGATGAACCTACCGGTAACCTGGATCCTGAAACATCGGATGAGATCATGGCCCTGCTTTTCCAGATATCACGGGATTACAATACAACGGTACTGATGGCTTCGCATGATTATATCGTGGTGCAGAAATTCCCGGCAAGAATGATCCGGACAGAAAAAGGCCGGGTGATCGACAATGCTACCATAAGTATTGAATAAGCTGTTGCAGGTTCTTCTCATTATTGTAAACGTCTCCCAATAATTGCTTGCGTATCAGTATCTCTTCCCGGCCAAAAGGCTGGTGGTACAATTGCGCAATGATGGAAGCGAATGCACTGGCAGTGGTACCCGTATGACAGGCGCCCTCCAGCCCCGTTCCTTTTACCATCGGTTCATTCACCACACAATGTCTTCCTTCGAATAAAGCGTGCAATAATTTTAAACGGATGCCAGTGACCCTATGATTAAAACAGGGAAGTACATTGATATGCGCTTTGCGCACGAGGTCATTCATTTCTGTTTCGGAAGGATCAGCCACCAGGCAGGTATGCTGGCAGAGATGAGCGATCTTCTGTAAACGACGGGAAGGTTTTTTTCCCGCGATCACAAAAGGCTTCCTGATCTTCATAAAAACATGCTGCAATAACCAGATCGCCGCCTTCTCATTTTCCGGGACGGAAAGGTTGCCATGGTACAGGCAAAGATTACCCATACCTTCTTCAGCCTTTACTTCCTGCCAGGCAGGAAAAGCAGGAAGATATTTTACATGCGGTAAATGATAGTCTTCTTTAAAGATCCCTGCATCCTCCTGCGAGATGCAGGCATAAACGCATTCTTTTGAAAGCTGTCCTGAATATTTTTTGATCAGCCGGCTTTCATTCAGGAAGAATATTTTTTTCAGGAATGATGATTCGGCGCCTGCCAGCTCCTTATAATAAATACTCTCTTCGTTATGCATCCGGACCACTACTTTTCTACTGCTGAGGTCGAGCCGGGGGAGCACACCTGTACAATGAAGTCCTTCCAGAAGAATGGGATGTTCATCTGCGTTCAGTGCTTTCACCAGGTCTTCATTCATCCGGGAAGCAACGATATACGGCAATTTGGAAGAAAAGCCGCGGCCTCCTTTTTTTCTTTCATATACATGGATCGTTTCGCAGAACTGGTTCAGTTCGTTGGGCATTCCCCGTTCATTATAACTGAAATAATGAAGATGGATCCTCACACCTTCTTTTTTGAAGAGCATGATCCGGTTCATCATATCAATGGCACCGCCATAATCGGCGGGCCAGGGCACGTCAAGACAAACGATATGTAAATGATTGTTCACGAATGAAACACTGATTGATAGAATGCCAGCAGCTTTTTTTCTTCCTGCTGCCAGTTGAAGACCGCCCTTGCTTTCATACAGTTCTCTTTAAGTCTCCCGTATAGAACATCGTCGGACAGTAAATTGTTCAGGGCTTCAGCGATCCGTTGAGGAGAAATGTCACTTAAAAGGATAGCTATTTCGAACTGGGTATTGATCTTCTGGTATTCCGGGTAATTCACGGTGACCTGCGGCAGTCCTGCATGGATATAGTCAAAGAGCTTATTCGGCAGGGCCAGCCATTGGTTCAATCCCTGCTTTTCGGGTACCGCGACAGCAATATAAGCCTGGCCGGCTATCCTTCGTAATTGATCCGGTGGTAACATCCCTTTCAGCTCAATTTTATTCTCCAGCTGATGATCAGCGACCATTTTTTTTAATTGTTCCATGAAATTACCGTCACCACAGATCACCAGCCTGGCATTGACCGATCGCATGGCCGGTACAAGATATTCCAGCCCTCTTGCTTCGTTGACAGCACCCTGGTAGATGATGAATCTGTCCGTTGATGGGGAAACAGGTTCAACAGGAAGAAGCAAAGGAATATTCCGGATCGTTTTATAACTCACATGGTAACGGTGATGAAATTCTTCCGCGATACTTTCACTTACCGTATAACCCCATTGAAACCTGGGAACCGCTTTTTTTTTCGATCCGCATCCATGTTTTTTGAATGCCTGGTCTTGTGATCACTTCTTTCATCTCCGTGAACAACTCGTGTGCGTCATAGATACGCGGGATCTTTTTTAACCGGGAAATACGGAGGCAGGGCAGTATGGTATCGAGGTCGATGGCACAAATGGCATCCATCTTTTTAAACAACAGGAAAAAGAACAAACGGATATTGTATTCCGCATAGAACCATTTCTTTTTATTGAACCAGCAGCGGATCCTTTTTTGTTCATATTTTCTTTCTTCCAATGGCAGAGAACTGGTCAATTTCCTGCCGACCAGTACAACCCGGTAGCCGTTTTCGGCCAGGGAAGTACAGATCCGCTGCATCCGCTGGTCATACGAGAGGTCGTTGGTGACAGTAAAGTAGATGGTTTTCAAAACGGGGTGAATATAGAAAAGAATGAGAAATAATTAATAAGAAAGTGGCGCAACCAGGGTCCGATGAATCCTCGAGTACTGGTTGCTCAACTTTCCCATTCCTTATTCTTAATTTCTTATTCCTTTGCTTCGCGCTACTCGCAATGACTCGACAATTCGTCATTGCGATCCGCCAGCTGGCGAAGAAGCAATTTACTGACCCATGTTCACTCCATCCATGCCATCATTGCCCTGGTTCTTATTATTCTTCCGCTTGAACAGGTTGGGATCGAATTTACCAAAGCGCCAGTTGAAATTCAGACGGAACACCTGCGCATCACGGCGACGGAATACATCCTGGGTGAAATAAAGTGATTCAGAATGAACATCCGAACGACGGGTCCTGAAGATATCGTTGATATTAAGGGAGATCGAAGCCTGTTTGTTTTTCAGGAACTCATAACGGAGACCTGCATCCACAAAATAATTGGCCCGTACATAGCCCTGTGAAGAAGAGGACTGTCCGAAGCCGCCGCCGCCAAACATACCACTGCGGCCACCACCGCCGCCACTTCCACCCGGAGGCAGAATGGTCTTGGACTGGTATTCACCCGACACCTGCATGCTGAAATTCTTAAAGAGTTTGAATTGGTTGTTCAGTTTTCCAAACCAGCTGGCGAACTGATCCTGTTCCGGCTGGCCCGCAATACCTGTATTGATCTTTGAAGTGAACAGGTTCAGATTCGTGGTCATATCCCACCACTTGTTCATCTTTGTTTTCAACGTCAGTTCCAGGCCTGTTACATAGCTGGATGCCGCATTGATATAAGTATTGATCAAAACCGTATCCGGAACTGTTTCCTGTACCTGGAAACGGGTGATCAGGTCATTGGTATTCTTATAATATACCGAACCCAGGAAACTGTCCTTGTTCTTCTTGAATGTTTTTTGATACGATAATTCAATTGAATTGGTGAACTCCGGTCTCAGGTTCGGATTACCCCGGCTGATATTCAGTGAGTCGGAATAATCGGTAAAAGGATAAAGCTGGAAGAAATTGGGACGGTTGATCTTCCGGCTATAGTTCAACTGGAGTTCCTGGTCATTTTTCAGTTTGTTGGTCAGGAAGATACTGGGGAAAAGACTTACGGGAAATTTTACATTGAACGTCTCGCCTTTATCCGGTAAACGACCTTCATAGTCGGAACTTTCAATTCTTAATCCTAACTGGTAACCAAAGCTCCTGGCTTGTCTTGAATACGTAGCATAACCCGCGTATATCTTATCAGTACTGTTGTAATTAACGGAGGCCAGGGGGTTAAAAACAGGGGCACCCGATGTGAGATAATAGAAATCGTTCCTGTTATCTACTTTCCTTATCGATACACGACCGCCAAACTCCACCTTCGATTTATCATTGATCGGGTTGGTGTAATCGGTCTGGAACGTAAAGTTCTCGTTGGAACCTTTTCCATCCTGGCGTTGTGAAGATGTTTTCACCACATTCTTGGTGGAATAATCCAGTGAATCCGTTTTGATCAGGTTGGTATTGGTATTGCTGCTGGTATTATAAGTGACATCAGCGGTGAGTTCCTGTCCTGACTTGGGGAAATTCCTTTTATAACTCAGCATGGTACCGGTATTCCGGAACGAGTTATTTGAATTTGACGAACGTTCTGCCAGGGAAGAAGTTACCGGCGAACCCAGCAGATCGGTCTCCATACTGCTGAATGCAGAAGGCTTGAAACTTCCTTTTGCAAAATTCCCCGCGATCGAAATAGTATTTCGGTTATCAATAAAATAATCCATACCGGCACGGCCAAACCCAAAATTGCCCAGCATGGTGCTTTTGTCTTTTTGTAATAAATGAATATCATCGGGATTGCCATAAGTAAGACGATCCGTTGTTCCCGTGCTGATCGATTTACGCTGGTTGAAATTTCCGCTGAGAAAGAAATTCACTTTTTCCTGGCGCACATTGATATCGCCACCCAAACCGATCCTTCCTCTTGAATCCACGTTGGTGCGTATGCTTCCATTATAACCGACCTTCTTATTTTTTTTCAGAACAATATTCAATATACCGGAAGTGCCTCCTGATGCATCGAATTTCGCGGAGGGGTTGGTGATGATCTCGACACTTTCAATAGCATCGGAAGGGATCTGGTCAAGGCTCATCGTAGTAGGCCGGCCATCCACGAATATCTGCGGTGCATTATTTCTCATGGTCACATTCCCATCGATATCCACACTTACAGAAGGTACGTTCTTCATCACATCCACTGCTGTACCGCCTGCGGAAACTATATTCTTATCAACACTGAATATTTTACGGTCAATACCCAGCCGTAAGCCGGGGTTAGAAGCAGTGACCGTTACATTATCCAGCAGCTTTTCTTCAAACTCCACTTTTATATTACCCAGATCTTTATCCAGGGCTCCCATCATATCGCCGCCTGGTTTCAGATCAAAAGAAACAGTTTGTTCAAACGATTTAAAACCTACGATCGTGATCTGTAATTTGGACTGGCCCATCGCCGGCACATTCTCGAGGCTGAACTCGCCATTGGCTTTCGTGATCATACCCGCTACAGTGACCTCTTTTCTTTTCTTAGTAGCCGTGTCCATCTTATTTTGAAGGAGCTGAATAGAAGCGTATTCGATCGGTTTGCCAGTTTTTGACTCTACAACTTTACCATAAAAACGACCTGTAGGTATCTGACCGCCTCTGCCGGGAGGCTGAGAAAATAACGTAACTGACAGTAATACAAAGGATAAGGACAGAAACGACTTTCTCATGTTGGAAATTTATAATTAGACGGGCAAAGGTGCTCTAACTTGCTGACACAATGATGACAACTTGATGAATGGCGTGTAGAGAGAAGGCATGCCTGTCTCTATACTACGTCAATAACCAGATGAACAAAACCTGCCCCAGGCCAATGACAAGACCGATCACCGCCCCGGTTATCCTGGCCAGCTTTAACTCTCTTTTCATTCCAGTATAAACCAGTTTTTCCAGTTCGCCAGGAGAGAATGCCATCAGTTTTTCAACGACAATCTGTTCGATATCGAATTCCTGTTTAAGGTTCGAGGCATATTGCTTCATTACTTGTGGAAAGAGGAGCTCTATTTCCTTCAGGAAAGCTGATTTGAGTTTATCAATGGTCTTCTCGCCGATAAACATACTGATCATCGGCATTTCTTTGCCCAGCCTGTTTCGCAGGAAATCATCGATATGATCTTCTATAAGCGGGAGTATTTTTTGGAGGGTCTCCGGGTTGTTGATCTTTTCTTCGATGCTGTCAAAAGAAAAATTTTCGTGGGCTGTCTTTCCCAATTTAATGGCAAACTCTTCCCGGCGCTTTGGGAATATCCCATGAAATGTAATACCCATAAGCTTCCGGGGCTTGCCGGGGTGGAAGAGAAAGTAGATAGCGATCCTCATGGTAAGCCAGCCGATAGCAGCTGAACTAAGAGGAATGATCAGCAATAACCAATAGTTCATACGGGATAAATTAAACCCCGTCAAGTACCTGCCGGGGCGAAATACTGAACGGGGTATGTTGGGGGTGGCTAACCGGGTTCGAACCGGCGACCCCTAGAACCACAATCTAGTGCTCTAACCAACTGAGCTATAACCACCATTTTCGAGCAGCAAAAATAAGTAAAAGCAGTTTTTGTAAAAAATAAAAGACTGGTTGGTAGTGTATTATTTTGAAACCTGTCCGTCCGCCGAACTTATGATATCCGGAAGTAAGTTGGCAGGCCATTCTTTCCGGGTCTTACCCGTTAACAAAACCCGATGGATGTTTTCCCCATTTTATGAAATAAAACATTGCCCCGCATCAATTCCCCGGAGCCACTCATCAAAAACCCGTGTTAAAAGCCTGTAAAGGCAAGAAAAACAACGTTTTTGCGTTATTTTTGGATATGTCTCAGTTAATTAAATACCTCTTGAATATGAAAAGACTTCCAATTGTGATTTTGATGGTAGTAGCAGGATCATTCCTTGCTTTTAAGACGATGGGCGGTACCCGCAATACTTCCACCAATCCCCCCACCAAGTACGAACAGATACTCAAACTGGTTGGTGAAATGCTGTCACAGGCGCATTACAACCCGCAGGACCTTAATGATGCTTTCTCGAAAAAGGTCTTCACCAAATTCATGGGTGATCTCGATCCCGACAAGAACATGTACCTGAAAAGTGACCTGGCCTCCCTGAAAAAATTTGAAACATCGATCGATGAAGAAATAAAAGGTTCCCCGGTTGAGTTCTTCCTCGCTGCCGGAAAGATCTTTAATGCACGGATGGAGCAATCCGCTGCGATGTATCTCGAGATACTCGGGTCACCTTTTGATTTTACTGTTGATGAAGAAGTGATACTGGATGGAGATAAGCTCGAATACCCGTCTACCGACGCGGAAAGAAAAGACCGCTGGAGAAAGAAATTAAAATATATGACGCTGGAGCGTTACGTGGACCTGCTGGATCAGCGTGAAAAAAATAAAGGCAAAGAAGGATTTGTTGTGAAAACAGATGCCGAATTGGAAAAAGATGCACGAGACAGGGTAAAACGTATCATGGACCGTACATTTGAACGTTTCCGTTTTAAATTCACCGATGACGATAAATTCAATGTATTCGTGAACGCTATCACCACTACGATGGACCCGCATACAGAGTTTTTTCCACCGGTAGACAAAAGATATTTTGATGAAGAAATGAGCGGCAGCTTCTTTGGGATCGGCGCATCGTTGCAATATGATGATGGCAATATCAAAGTGAGCAGTGTACTTACAGGCAGCCCGGCTTCCAA
>DASYLC010000407.1:0-27188 GCA_036009775.1 Chitinophagaceae bacterium | reverse complement strand
TTCTCCAGGGACCCGGAAGTACCATATATATATGTAAAAGCTCCGGCAGTTTGCCGGAGCTTTTGGTTTGTATCAGCTTAAAAATCAGGTAGCCGGCTTCAGCGTCGCCCTTGTTTCTTCCAGCGCCGCCAGCGTATCTGTAACGCGTACATTGAATTCACTACTCCACTGCGGGTCATGCAACGGGTAGCCGGGATTATTTTTTAATGCCGCTAATTGTTTTTCTGCCGCCATTTTGATAGCCACGGGCGCCTCGTCTGTCCGCTTGTTCAGTCCCACAACAACGTTCAGTATCCCGACAAGTTTGTCATGGGTCCATTTATAGGGACCGGCAGGATTCACCATGTGCAGGAGGGACATATAGGTTAACTGGTTGATAAAAATATCGTTCGGATAGCCATCGGAACCGGAAGGCGATTTGACGATCTTCTTGGCCAGTGCCTGGTCTGCCGCATTGGACGTATTCAGACCCATGATCAAAAGATACAGCATGAAGTATCCTTCTGACGTTACATTGACCGTGGATTTCAGCAGCTCGTTCACGCTTGTCAACTGGCAGGTCTCCATGGCCTTTACAAAGTTGAGGGGGTACTGCGAGGTTGTATTTAGATTGTCTACTAATGTTTTTTGCGCAGTCTTTGTTTCATCCTTCTTCGAAATGTCCATGCCTTTGGCAATATGCGTAGGTGGGGGTGTCTCCATAAACTTCATCGATTGGTATAAAAACGTCTGTCCCCAAAGATCACTGATCGCTTTGCTTCCCGGTGTTTGCAGTTCACCCAGCATGAGCGGTTCGTTTGAATTATAGTCCTTATTGTATCCGGCGGCAAGACGGTAAAACGTATTGTCAGGTGCTTTATATCCATAGCCCCCGAGAAATGCATTGAAATAACTCGCCCAGGGAAACCTATACGTTTCGTAAGGTATTTCAACGGAACCGGCAGGAGCAACCTGCGCTGTTGGTATGGTTTTCAGGAAATGATAATAATCACAGACCATTTTCATTTCAGTCCAGGTTTTATTTGCAATTTCCATATCGAACTTGCCCGTAGTGGTATTAATAATAACACCAATAGCTTCTTTGATAAACTCGGTGACTATTTTCTCAAAAACGGGATTATCGATGCGGTTGACCGACTGTACAATACCATGGAAGGGTCCAAAATAATTGAATAGCGAGTCATCGGAGAAGGGTACCTGTGAGCCTATTCTCGACTGGTAGGCCAGCCATTTAAAGATATGAGGCAATTCAACTTCAGGAATACCGTAGGTGGATGGTTGGGCTGTTGTCATTGTAAATTATTTAAGGTTAATTGATGACGGGACAATAGGAATAGTCAGTAGGAACACATTTTGGCGGGACCGGCGAATTGTTCTTCGCCCACATCCATTGCTCATACGGGGTATTCATATTCATGTTTTGCAATTTGGTGTACATGTTGGGGAAAATGGTCTTGCTATCGGTGCTGTCTTTCGGTAGTTTGGTTACTTCACAAACAAAATCCTGTATCCGGGGCCGTTGGTTATTACCCATTCCCATGATACGCATCGTATGCCCATAAAAATTCAACACCGATATACCGGCGATAGTACTGCGTACAATTTTAAACTTTATATAACCAGTTGCCTGGTAAAAAGCATCATAGGTTCCCATATTAAGCTCCCATAAATTGTCTTCAATTTTCCTGGCTACGGACTGGGGCCGCATGTCCCGAAAATTCCTGAATAAGGCCGGCAGACTGTCAAAGGCCTGGTGTATCACCAGCGCCATCGTACCGTCCTCGATATCGGGGGCCACTCCCCACCAGACAGTATAGGTTTTATTCTTATCCTTGTCCACCAGGTTGCATACCACGGGTCGCCTGTAGTCTCCTATCACGGCGGCTGCGCTTAATGTCAATTTATTCTTTGAAGCCGCCGCAAGCGATGCGATCACGTCAGCGGATACAGGGCCTTTTCTAAATTCTGTCGCAAAAGGAAGTTTACAGACAAGGTGGGGTGAAGCTTTTTTGTAAACATCATACACAACTACCGATCTCTCATCAAAACCCGGAATCACCTGGTATTCAACAGCGCCATCCTTTATATTGATCGTTGTTTCCTCTATCACCACATCCAGCGTAGCGGACGAACTTAGGCTTACATCCTTTACTGACGACAACGCCTCTTTTAAATCGTCATCTATTTTGCCATTCTTCAGCCGGGTGGCCAAAGAATACGTGGTGATCAGTGGCGTAGTGCCTATAACAGATCCCGCTGCTTTTCCAAGATCCGCAATACACCTGTTAAAATCGGTATCATTTTCAAAAATCCGTTTCAGCGATACGCCATAGGTCTGCTCTTTTTTCTGTTCACTGATCGGGAGGCAAATAGCCGCATCTAAAAAATTGGCGGCAGTAATCCTGACATTGGAAAAATCCGCCCCCTGCAGGTTGGCCGAATTAAAGGAAATGTTAGGACCCGAGATGCTTTTTTCGATCACTACCCCATTAAAATTCGCGTTCATCAGGTTGGCCTTAGTAAAGATCGCGCTGGCTATAACCGCCTGGGTAAAATCAGCCTTATACAAATTGGCCCCCTCGAAATTGACATTAAGAAGTGTCGCGTGGGTTAGTATGGCTTTTGACCCGGTTTGTTCATTATTATATAAATGACAGCCCTTTGCAGAGCAGTCCGTCAGGTCGGCATGTGTCAGGATCACAGCCGGCATATAGGAATTATCCAGTGTAGCGGCGGAAAAACTTTTGCAAAGTACTTTTAGTTCATTGGTTCCCGGGTTCTGTAGAAATTCGGTAAGGTCAACCGAAAAAATGACAGGCGGATCAACCGAATTGTCCTCGATCTGCCAGGATGCTTTTTTACCGGGAGGTGGGGGAACGGGTCTGCAGATGGCATTGCCCAGTGTGTAACCGTTATGCCCGAATATGCTGATCAGTATATCCACCGTAGAGGCGTTCAGTGCATTTAGAAATGTGGTATAGCTATATTCCCGAGCTATGCTACTGTCATTTTGTGTGACGGAAAAAATAGCGGCATTATTTCCCAGTTGTGCTCCGGTAAGATCGGCACCACTTAAAGTGGCAGAGATAATTTGTGTCCCGAATAATTGCGTATGCTTCAGCTCGGCATTCGAAAAAACACACTCCTGCATGGAAGCGCCGATGATATGCGCATAATTGAAGGTGGAAGGAGAAGATTCATACACGACCAGTTCGAATTTTCCCGGCACACCCTCCAATGGCGATTTCACCACGAGGAATTCTTTTGCGGGCGTTACTCCTGTATTGACAATCTTCCATTCCGGTTTGGTTCCCACCGCCGTACAGGTAATCGTTTTAAAGGAAATATTGAACCGGTTAAAAATAGCAATAAGTTTTGCCGTGTCGGGGACTGTAGTTGTAAGTGCCGTTAAGAAAGAGGTGTAGTTAACGGTATCGGTCTCTGCAATGCAAAACCTCGCTCCCCGGTATCCTGCTTCTTTGCCCTGCTGCGTTTTGGCACTTGCAAAAGTCACTCCGTTCAGCTGGGCATTATTAAAGTTGACGGAATTAAAAACAGTATGTGCGAAATTGGCACCATTCAGCCGCGCATTTTCAAAACTCAGGCTGCTGTTAAAAAAGGAATGCATTGCCTGCAGGTTCACCAGCCCGGGCAGGATATCCCGGAAATTTTCAATGATCACATTCCGCAGGTCCATGCACTGCCAGTTTTTCTGAATGTTTGTCATCAAAAAATCAGTGCTTATCTCGGCAAATTGGAAGGAAGTGATGTGTTTGGGGTCGGTGGACATCCGGTTCGGTATGCCGAATGTGCTGTCCTTTAAATTATTCCCATCGAATATGGTTCCGTTCAGGAAAGTGTTCAGGAAAAAACATTCCGTGAACTTGGTGGCATAAGAAAGATTGGTATCTGTCAGGGTGCTCCCATCGAAAATAGTTTTCACCATAGCGGAGCGGTTCATCTTTACCCCGGCCAGGTTGCAGGTAAGAAATTTTGCATACTCGAGATTGGCATTGCTAACCTTGCAACCGGTCAGGTCGCAGCTTTTAAATTCAGCATTGAATAAACTTTTACCGGTAAGATCGGCGCCATTCCATTTCACTCCTTCAAAATGATAATGGGAAAGGTCATTGGTCAACCCGGTAAGCGTTGCACCACTCAGGTCGACAAACTTTATTGTTTTGCCGAGTAAGGCCCATGGAAGAGTAGCACGGGCCAGGTTGGAAGGGGACCTTTTATCCCCGGTCTTACCGAATTCAGCCGGTGAAGAGAACTTAGCCGGGGTAAGATTGCACCCGGAAAAACTGGTCACTTTATTAGCTGCCGATTTACCAAAGACAGCTCCTGTAAAATCGGTCTTGTTATTAAATGTGCAGTTGCTGAAATTGGTGCCTTGCAGCTTACAGGTCGTGAATATATAATCGCTCAGATCCTGGCCGGACAGATCATAGTCAGTCAGGTCCCTGCCCGCATTGTTTTTATCGGGTAATATATTGCTACTCATACCAGGCTATAAAATAAAGCGCTATAAAAAAATATTGTTTACCACTACGACTTCGTGGTTGAAGGGATCCATCCGCTGACCGTTGGTTCCGTACGATTGCCCGGCCCGAGGAATTTCTCATAATTCAACGTCCATAGCGTGCGCCATTTATCGACAGCCATTTTTGCCGCCGCTATACCGGATAAAGGCTGACCGAGCAATACAGTTCCATCGGGATTATAAATATCCAGCCTGTACTGGCTTGCCGTGGTACCATCCGATTCAAAGTACAATACATAGATATATCCTTTGTCTTCGATGGCCACATCCAGGTATTCAACCCGGCCTGTTTGCTGGCGCAGGCTGGCCGTGGCAATTAATTGCTGTGCTTTGATCTCTGTACTATCGGGTTTGCTTTTCGTTAATTTAAACGTCAGCGTATTGGTACTGTCAATAAGCCGCCATTCCTGCGTAGGGGCTATAACTTTTATCTCGAGGCTCGCTTCATGATATATATCCAGTCTGTTCATGCCTTTATTCCAGCGGATATCGTAAGTGGCAGGCTCACCCTCATCTTTACTGGTCACCAACCACAACGAACCGGGTACGTTCACCACTACTTCTATGTCTTTATCATCCGGCAATTCAAGCATATTTTTCTTGAACTGGTATTTAAGATCCTCATTGACCACTCCCCTGTCAAGATCAGCGATCAGGTCCTCATCCTCGACGGAGAATTTTTTGCCCTTTAGATAATAAACGGGAATCCTTGACTGGAACGCTTTTCTTATTTTGTCGCTGACCTTGCGATCGTCAAGGTCTTTTGAAATATCGCCGGCAACAGTAAATTCGTGACTTCCTTTAAAACTTGCAACCGGGTTCCCATTCACATCAAACGACTGGAAACGTTTATTACCTTCTTCGAGAATGATGATCCTTCCATCGGCTGCAATGGTGAGTCCCTTTGGCTGGCTGATCAACCCTTCAAGATTACCCGCGCCTGAAAGAGGTGAAGCCACAGGAGCATTCTCCATTATGACAGGGTTGTCGGGGAGCTTCAGCTTCCATATTTTATTAAGACCAAAATCAATACCTATCACGCAACCGGCAGGATGCACGGCGATCTTATACAGTGTGCTACCTTTTGTTATCGGGAAAGCGCCCCAGCTATTTTTCGTAGTTGACGGAAAATCCGCATCGAACGTATAGGATCCGGGTTTGCCGTCATTAAAATCAACGGAACGCAAATGATACCGGCCATCAGCCGCAACTCTTGAATCGAGGAAGAAATTAGTGAACTCGGGTACCACATAATTAAATACACTGATCACTTTTTTCCAGGCGCCATCTACCACGTCTGTATTTAATACTAGATGGTACAGTGTTACCCCGGCATTGACGATCCGCCAATCCGTGCCTGCTTTCGCCACTACCACCGTTGCGGCAGCCGGTATCCCAAAACTTCTTTTTGCAAATTCAGCACCAATAGCGGCCGGCACTGCTTTTCCACCTGCTTCATCCAGCGATCTTTTATAGCTTTCAAAATCCACCTGGAACAAGGCCGTTAACCCAAATTGATTGTACGCGATAAAAGGCATTGCCGAGAACCCCACCTTCGATTGTATGATCAGGTCAGAAGGCTGGTTCAGCGTGGAAATACTTTGCATGGTGTACATCTGCGCATTCGTTTTCGGGTTGGTCGATTTGTCCAATGGCAGGTTCATACCCGAGGCCTTCCACACATAGCCAAGCTGGTAAGCTTTGTTATTGATACTTATATTGACCAGCTGACAGATATTATGATCATCACCGGAATTATCACATACCGTTTTTGGAAGCGGCAGCGGCGGAGCGGGACGGGTAAGGTTTTCAATAGTGATCTGGAAGATCTCTGTTTTGATCCCTTTTTCTTCTTTCGAGTAGATCAGTACATAAAAGCATCGATATTTTGTATTGGTCAACTTATTTAAAATATGCCACTGCTTGTCGGTCTCGATGGTCGAAATGGTCAGATCGCTGTTGGGCGGTAAGACGGTTCCATTGTTCTTAAACTCTGCACGGATACCATCACTGAGTGTGCCTTTTTGAAAATCGGTTTTGTATTTCGCATCCACGGCAAAACTGGTCATTACCCAAACATGTTTTTGCGCGGCGGTATCATAACCGGTACGCTGTCTTTCCGCATAGCTGGTGTTCGATACGAGTGGCACCAGGTTTTCAATAATGGCACCTGTAAATTCCATCTTCGCACCGGGTCCGGGATTTGCCGCAGTAGGTCCGCTATCCCAGCGACCTGCTATCCAATCGGCTTTCGAATAAACAATAGCACTTACTTCTATCTGTCCTCCCGCAGGTACGTTCTCAAACGTTACCTTCAATGGGGCTGAATGCGCGGCAGGCATCGGTCCTGCTTTTACATAAGTCAGACCGCCTTCAGAATTATTGCCTTTGGGGTATTTAAGAATGATGACCCAATGATCGGCCACCATCGGCCATATGGGGTCCTGGTGTTCTGTTCCATGTCGTGGATCCGGCTTGATCGTTACATCTACATTCATGGTTGATTCCACGAGGTACTTGTAAGTAGCGGGGGAAAGACCGCATTGAATAGTTGTAGCAGCCAGTGTGGCAAGATCTGATACAACGCTCGCCAGCTTTAATGCCCAGCCTGCAAATGGCGCCTGGTGAAGTACCTGTTGCGCAGTTAAGTTTTCAAAGCTGTATCGCTGAAAATCGATGATCGCTCTCGTATACGCAAATTCCAGGAATTTCTCTGTGACCTTTCCGAAGGCGATACCGGCAACGATACCGGATAATTTCGACAATACAGTTTTTGCGGCGCCTTCTTTATGGAAGACGATCGATATCACGGCTCCTACTGCTCCCAGGCCTGCAGCCAGGGCAAGAACGGCTTTATAAAATGTTTTACTCTGCAGGTGTTTTCGTAATGGACCAATCACTTTGATAGTTAATACCAGGGAACCTGCGGTAACACCATAACTGATCAATCCTGTTGCGAGCAAGCCTGCAAGGTCTACCTCGGTATCCCAATCGCTGAATCCTTCAGCAATACCGAAACCACCGATATAAACCCTTGCCTTCGATGCCATCGTCTTGCCATCCTTATCATGCGGCCATTTAAAATTAATATCCGTCGGATCTGTCCAGAATGGTATGCCAAATACATTATTGCCCGCTGACAGCATTCCCCAAAAAAAACGTGTCGTGCTGTCTTTATGCTGGGCGAAGAACTCTGCAAAAACAGGACTGATGATCCCTTCCGGTTTTACCAGGTCATCCCCTTCTTTTGATTTTTTTAATTCACTCCATGGAATAGCCGATCCATCGGCTCGCAGATATTCAACATACACGCCTAAATAGCGGTTGGGCCAGTTCCTGATCGGGAAAGAGATCGTATTGTTATGAAAACTCAATTTATCATCCGAGAGGTCGAGGCCATAGTTGCTGGTACTGTCACTTTTTATGGCCCATTTTGCATTCTCATCGCCCCGGGGCGCTTTCAAACCATCAGGCGCAATATTTGTCTGCGTCTTACTGATCGTGCCCTGTGGTCTTGACCATAGCTGGCCTTTGAGGTCAGGATCATTGTTCACTTTTTTTAAGATAGATGTCACCGCTTCCGAGGCAGCACCTATTACACCACCATCAGAGGCCCCGGTTTGCTCATCACTTAACTGGTACAGAGGAATAACTTTTTGACCCGTTCCATCCAGGGTGGGCCATTCCACCGGTTCACCATCACCGCAGGGCTGATCACTCGGCTCCATAGGTATCTCTTCTTTGGTATCCGGATCGATCCGCACGCTGTGTGCTTTCACATACCATGGGTTTCCTGCTGATTCATCAGGATTACTGCTTATATAATTGATAAGTTGTGTAAAGTCATTGCTATCCTGCATGTATCTTTTAAATACAAGCGCGGTTGTGTCGATATCCACTGTACCCAGATCGGGGTGATGCGATATGATCGCTCTTGCGGTCGACAGGGGACCACTGATGATGAGTGCGGCACCAACGCTCACGCTTACCGAATTAGTAGCAGCCAGCTGTGCATGTTTTACACCGAGTGTTTGAAGCACCAGCGGGAATGGTGCAGTTTCATTCGCCGTGTTTAATAATACTTTTTTAAAATCCTGTTGCGGAATGTGCATGTGCACAGCGACAAGATCCGGCAAAATATCATTTTTCTTCCTGGAAGGCTTTACCACACTAAGCCGCGATATCTGTTCTTTTGGCAACTCAATGCTTTCAGCATAATGTGTAAGCAGGTGTTGATGACTTGATGGAACCATTGCCAGTGCCGCGTTTAACTTTGCATGCTCCTGGAACTTATGAGGATTACTAAGATAAGATTCCAGCTTGTACGTTTTGCCGTTTGCCTGGATGAAAAAATCGTTGGATGGATCGCTTAACGCGAAATGCAGGTTCAGGATTTCCATAATAATGGTGAGGTGTTAGGTGGCTGAATTGGTTCAGATTAAAAATGATGCTTTCCAGACAAAAAGCAACGTCAATTACGGGTTATTTTTAAAATACCGTATAAAAATGGAAACTGGCACCGTATAAAAATGGAAACTGGTACCGTACTTTTAACGAACTCCTCCCAAATATTAATCTTTTAAAGAATCAGCAACCAAAAAAGGATTTGCAATTCTGATCTCTGCGAGGTGAAATGGCTCAACATTATTTTATAAAAAATAAAAATACAGCAGACAGTGGAGCGGTAAAATCTTTTTTCCTGTCAATGCCCGTATCAGGAATGTATCAGCCTGTCGTTTTTGTGAATGGGTTATTACCGGTTATCGCTCCTCTACTTTCCTGCTTTCTTAATTAAATATCTCACGACATCAGGCCGGCCTTCCTTTTTATTGCCTCTATCTGGGTGTAATAGGCATGAGCGATCATTTTAAAACTTTCAATTTTACCATAGATGCTTAGTGCCTCGATAGCACGGTTGCTGACACGGATAGCGGCATACTCCTGTTCCTCCCGGGATTTGATGTAGTCGATAAATTGGCTGGTTTCTGCCATTCGCTGCATAATATCGCTTCGGTCCTCGAATTTGGATCGGAGGATCTGCCTGAATTCGACTTCAGGTAAGTATGTCGCAGTTCTCAATTCTTCGATATAAGTCAGTTCGTATAGCAGTGTTTTAAGATGATACCTTCCTTTTTCAGTAAAGACCAGGAATCGCAGGGATCGGCTACCGTGTCCCAATTCACTTGATTCCAATATTTCAGCACCGGCTAACGCCCCTATAGCAGCTTCTATTTCCTCCTTTTCGTACCCAAGCAAGACCATATACCTGATCAATACATCCCTCCGGATAAAAGTTCCTTCCAGTTGCATACATTGTAAAAGCCTTAACCGGATAAGGTTATTACCGGGACTGGTAGGATTGCCGTTCTCGAACAGGTTGACTACGTTGCAATCGATATCGTATTCGGAAGGCATAAAGACAGTCCGGTTACCAAGCATCAGTGCTTTTAGAAAATAATAAACTTCCAGTTTTATTTTCCTTTCTTCGGGATCTTTAAAGAATTTGAGATGGCCGGAAGACAGGATTCGCTTCGCGGACGCCAGTAAAAGGCGCATGTTATCTCCTGCGAAATCACGTAATATATTACTCTCGGTTTTCTCCAGCAGGATCAGTACTTTTTCTTTCGCTTCCGAAATATCTTCAGCCTTGAATTTTTTCTCCTTTTCAATTTGTTCAGATGCATAGTTGACTCTTTTGACAAGGATATCGTAAAGATCGGGGGGTGTCAGCGTGAACGTGTGGTAATCATAAGCTCGTAAACGGTTTTTGGCAGCTATGCCGTAATTATAATCCCGCATGCATATCACCAGGTTCACATTATAGGACGCTTTTTCATACATCGATGCCTGGATAACCTCACCGATATAATTTTCGTCCAGGTGATGATCAAGATTATCGCTGACCAGGATGATAACATAATTCAAATGATGCTGAATATAATCAGCCAAAAGCCGGTTAAAAGCGCCGTCATCAGCATAAAGGTTTTCGAATATCTTCAGTCTGATATTTTCAATTTCTGTTTGGTTATCCTTCAACTTTTCAAACAAACCTTTGTATATATCATATTGCGAGGCACAGATCGTATCGCGGATTTTATCGTCGGCCAGGATATTCTCAGTTTGGTGATATTTATTGAGAAACGACAAAAATTGCTGCCGGGTTTGCTGGATGGAAAAATTGAGAATCCCTTCCTTTTGAGGAGGCCCGGCTTTAAAATCGATGAATACCGGCAGTATCTTTAAGGAAAGTAAATGAGTAGCAACATAGCCCAGGTGGTACTTAAGGTAGGTAGATTTACCGGTACCTTCCCGCCCGATGATCAGGACTGGGTTCTTGTGAATTTTTATGGAAAGTCCTGAAGATTGCTTTGTTTCATAGATATCCTTCATTTCTTCGATGGATATCCCGAGTAAGTGAGATAAAATAAAATATTCCTCGGTCTTTGTCATACGGTTATTTACATAAAGCGCCTGGAGCGCATCATGCCCGGAAAGTTCTCCGAATGCACTTTTAAAGATGTGGGTGAAATTTTTCCATATTCCTCCCGGCTCAACCCTTTTATCGGTAAAATTGAATTTGTCCGTCAGCCTTATCATGGTGTGCATACAACTTATTTTAAAAAATGAGATAATATCCGGTCTGAAAGAGTACCCAGGCAACTGAGGTTGGGAAAACCCGGGCCTTGTTCCATGGCCGATAACATGGGCAGGAACAATTTGGGACGGTCCAGGGGGGCGTAGCTCAGGTTAAAATCGATCTTCTTCCTGAATTCATCCCGGTTAGTATGATCGTCAAACCAATTTTGAAACAACCCGATTTTATTGAAAAAGCTATCCTCCATCATCTTTATGAATCCCATATTATCGAACCCCAGGGCATTGATCACCGTATCATATTCCTGCGGTAATAATTTTTCATCGGAAAATCGGACCCTTAATTTGGGGCCAATGGAAGAAATACTTTTAACATTGCCGAAGACATGGTGGACAAACTCGCAATTATTTATTTTATGCAGCGTTTGCAGGGAAAAAACGCCCCGGTCTGTCCGGTTGATGAATTCTTCCCGTAATTCATAACTCAACTTTTCCCAGCCTGCGGGGTTTGTAAAAAATTTATTCTCATGGAAATTCTCGCCGCGGGAAAATACGGTGGCTCTTCTGTTGATGATATTTATTTCTATGTTCTCGTCTATTCCCTGGTCCGAAAAAAAATCGATCAGGTTAACAATAATAGACGCCGAAGTCTCTCCACCACCGATCACTCCTATTTTAATTTTAGTGCTTTTGGCTTTATCAAGTAGTTTGCTCTGAAAATAGTTGTCATTCCAATAATTCTGCCCGTCCCGGTAAAAGGCATGCATAGAAGGGGAAGGGGAAATAGAGATAGGAACGCCGGGTCCGGTTATCATAATATTTTCAGCCAGAATTTCTTTAATATGTCCCGGCCCTTCGTCCGTATTGAATGATACCTTCCATTGATCACCATCGATGCCAATGCTGACCACTTCGCCCGGTTGAATCGAAGCCCCCGATTTCGCTGCACACCAGCATAAGTATTCTGCCCATCGCATATGTGTAGGCGAAGGTTTACCCCTGTCGATCCATTCCTGGTAAAATCCTTTTTCAGTCAGGAAAACCGGCCACGAATACATGAAGGACTCACTGTTTATTTTCTTGTGACAGTAGTCAAGTGAAGACTTGTAGGGAAAACATACATCCTTCTCCGGCGGAGTGCCTAAACTGTGTTTACCACTGGTAAATCCGTTAGCCCCGTTCCAGTTCGAGGCTACGCCGTACTTATCAATAATAACTACCTCTGGTGTTTTCTTACTGTGTTTCCTTAAAAGTGCGGCTTTGACGCTGACGGCAATAGCTTTTGGCCCGCCGCCAACGATTAACAATTTTTCCATTCACAAGCAATTGGTTCGGTGAAGACAAGCTGCAAACATTGAGTATTAAATTAAATAAATCAACCGTATTAATACGGATGGCGATCTCATCCTTTTTCGGGATCAATGATTCGATGGCTTTTTCTCCGAGGATATGCTCCGTCGGAATAGGAGAAGGCATTCTGCCAATATAAAATCGATAGCAGTCGCGAAACAAAAAATGTCGCCAACTTTTCCGGATTATGCACCCGGGACGATCAATTATTCAATCAGGATTAATTTTTATTACCACTTGATAAATTAGTTATCCCGGTCAATTCACTCCTGCCAGTTTGCCCACCCTACCTTGATGCAATTATTGCAATAAGCAGGAGCAGCCCAAAACCTGTATAAAAGAGTAGGCAACCTTAATCAACTAAAACAAATTGACATGAAAAAAATAGTTTTCATAGCCTTAAGCTTTGCGATGGCCGCGGGCTTATTTGCTTTCACGGTTAGCGGCAATACCAGGAAAACAGATGACAACCAATTCTTTTGGTACTATGTGACCTATGATGGGGAACAAGCCCAGATTGAACCGCAGGATCCCTTCAGTCATATTACGATGCAGCAAGCGATAAACCAGAGCTATTCTTGCGGTGGAACCGACAGGATCTGTAAGGCTGGCTATCTCGTTGAGCTGACTTTCCCGGGAAACGGAACATTACCGGTAACTGATGACACGGACGGGAATTTAGGTGCTAACTTTTCAGAGGCAGATCCCAACCCATAAACGGAATGACAAGAATGAACCGGGCAATCGGAAAGCCCGGTTCATTTATCAGTAACAGTCAAAACATCCATAGGAATATCGTTTACGAAAATGGTGAGATTATACCTGGCCAGTTCAGTTTGCAAACTTTTCAGGAAGCTTTGTTCATTTAATTCGATACACAGACCGATATCTATCTTTCCAAGCATTTTATATGAACTACGGTCCTGCAACAACATTGGCAGTTTCGGTAAATATTTTCGGAGGATGTGTACCAAACTGTCGAAAGGCTGATTCCTCAGCTGCATATGAAGCTGGTTATTTTTCTCCTGTACAAGGTAACCAGGACTGCCCCCTTTAGTGGTCAACAGATTCGGTCCCGGCTGAGCAAGCAGCTCCACCATACTGTAATAACCTTTCGAAACAAATGCTTTCAGTCCAAATGACCGCTCAAGATCCTGTTGCATCATGATAAATTTACCGGCAGAGACCCCGAAGGGAACGACCAGGTCATAGCTATATCTTTTCTCCTCAAACAGTCCCTGGTTTACCACATTGACCTTAGTACTAAACCAATAAGGGAATTTGAACTTACCATCCTCGCCGTAAGCGATTTTATACAGGTCCAGTATCCTTGAACAATCTTCGGAGATCCGGATTCTGTCATCGCTTATGGTCGTACCGAGGTGGCGGTCTACGGAAATTTGCTCACTGCAACCGGCGATATAAGAATAATAATTCACTTTCGTACCCCACTCTTTCGATCCGGCATCTACCAGCGATGTACTGACCTTTCGTTTCCTCACTGTTCGCGCAGAAATTTTCTTCCTTTTCAGCATTTCCGAAATGTTGCTTTCATTTAATGCGCTCACTTCGGTGATAGCTTGTATCACACCGGCGCTGTCGAGCCAGACCTGGAAAGGTAGCGGGAGATCGCCGAATTTTTTATAAAGCACGCTATCTCCACTGATGACAGGAAGTGATGGCGGAGACAAATTGGTTCGTTTAGCAAAGAATTCCTGTACTTTTTGGGATGACTCCCGATTGACCAATACAATGTCTAATTCATCCCTGAATTGATCATGCAAGGCCTCAAGCTTAGGGAATCCGCGTATGCAGGAAATACAGTTGATGCTCCAGAACTCAAGTACTTTTATTTTCTTTCCGGGTGACAGGTGATCCACTTGTAAGATGTCTCCCACTTGCAGTTCCTGCGCATAAACGGATCTTCCCTGCAGCCCGGTCAGGATGCACAGGTTTAACAATAGGATTCGCATCATCAATAACCAGGATTTTGGGTAAGAAACGGGTTTACGTTCATTTCGCTTTGCGGGAGGGGATATAAAACATCAGTATCCTGCCAGGCGGCTCCTTTGATCGGTGCGAGTACAGAACTGGCCATACCGGTTCTTTTCAGGTCCAGCCAGCGATGTCCCCATTCCGCGAAAAATTCTATCCTTCGTTCCTGTTGTATAGCCAGGCGGGTTTGTTCGGCCGGCAACAATAGTGATAGAGCTGGTAACCCTGCCCGTACCCGGATTATATTCAGGTCCTGGATCGCTCCGCTGATATTGCCGGCGTGCAGTCGTGATTCCGCCCGGATCAGGTATTGTTCTGCCAGGCGAAATACGATCAGGAATTCGGTTGGCGCCGTTCCTGAACTTAAGGCACGTAACTTATACTTATTGGGATAATAGTAATCAACACCTGAGACAGTGATTTTGCCGAGCCAGCCGTTGGCAGTTGTCAGTTTGCGCTGATCATTTGCTTCGAATGAAACAAACAGTTGTGTCGTCAACTGGAAGCCGGGACGTGAACCCGCTGTGAAAGGGATAAATGAGCCTGCTTCATTGGTATTGCCATTGTCCCTCATCAATTGCCAGATCGTTTCATTGGAACTGGCCCCGGAAAACACATTGGCGAGCGGCGCCAAAGAATACTTTCCGGATTGAATAATGGCATTGGAGGCGGAGTCTGCCAGGGAGTATTGACCCGTATATAAATAAAGTCGTGCAAGCAAAGCCGTCGCGGTATACTTATTCGGCCGGAAGCGGTTAGCGCTGGGATAACTCTCCTTAAGAAGATACTGGGCAAGCAGCACATCGCTGATAATTCGCTGGTAGATGATTGATTGCGCTGTCCTGGGCATTGAACTGTTGATCCTGTAATCTGTTGTGGTGACCAGGGGAACATCCCCAAAAAAATTGACAAGGTAAAAATAGAGTAAGGAGCGTGTCAACAGCATCTCTCCCTT
The DNA here is from genome assembly GCA_036009775.1 of Chitinophagaceae bacterium. Lineage (GTDB taxonomy): Bacteria > Bacteroidota > Bacteroidia > Chitinophagales > Chitinophagaceae > JJ008. The sequence continues at coordinate 11,751 of DASYLC010000407.1, read as the reverse complement.
CAGTTGATGCCTGACAGAATCCGAAAGCGTTGCCGAAGCCTCCAATCCTTCCAGGACTGAATTGGCATGAAAAATATAATTATATGGAAGGGTCCAGAAATTAAGGGCATAGTTGCCGGTAGTTGGAAGCAGCGAATTAGTCCGGAAAGCATCATTGACAGTATTGGGCGCGGTATTGATGAGTTCATCGCTGCTCATAGCAGTATACAACGCGGCTCCGCCGGAGATCGTATTAAGGCTTGACGACAACATTTTACTGTAAAGGCCTATAGCTGCGGAAATGGCCGACTCATCTTGTTCGAATATCTTGATGGATTCAGCTCTTGTTGGCGGTGGGTCGATATCGACAAATTTCTTGCAGGACCAACCAGTCAGGGCAAAGAAAACAAACAGGATGAAACAATTTCTGGAGTTCATGTAAAGTAGTTTAAAAGTTAACTTTAATACCTGCGACGATAGTTTTCAATGGCGGCAACACAAAAAAATCCTGTGTTTCGGGATCGGCTCCTTTATACCCGGTCAATACAAAAAGATTTTGTGACAGGATAAATAAGCGGCAGGATTCCATTTTCATTTTTTTAACCAGCTTCGAAGGGAACTGGTAGGTCAGGGATAAATTTTTGCAACGGGCAAAGCTCGCATCGCTGAAAATACCATCGGAATTAAGGAAGTTCGAATTTGCCGTGGCGGCAAGGCCAGAACTGCTCTGCGAGAAACGTTGAATGGGTGCTTGATCGCCCCGTTGCTGCCATCGGTTCAGGACGATGATGGGCTGGTTACCAAACCGGCCGGGGAAATCCGTTCCCATGCGGGCCAGGTAGTTGATGCCTTGCTGTATCCTGAATTCAAAGAATACCGTGAATTCAAAATTCTTCCAGGTCAGTTCATGCTGGGATCCGCCGTAAACTTTTGCATCGGTATTGCCATTAAAAACATAATCCTTGCTATTGATAGTACCATCCTTATTAAGGTCCACGAAAGTATAGACGCCGGTGGTATCGTTTACTGTGAGGTATTGATGATTTTGTGAAACTGAAAGCGACATGCCTTCCTGGTAAGTAGTTGCGTAACTGGAAGCGGCAAGACCGGGAAAGGAGATCAATTTATTGGCAGGGATCGAAAAATTGACGGACCCGGCATACCTTAATTTCCCTTTTGACCGGTACGTTAATACGCATTCCACCCCGGTATTTTGCACCAATGCGTTGAGGTTTTTCACAATGGTCGCAAAGCCGGCCTGTACCGGTAATTTATATTGTACCAGTTGATTGGAAGACCGGTTACGGTAATAAGAAGTGGAAAACAGGATACGGTCCCTGACAAATCCAAGTTCCAGGCCCATTTCAAACTTGCGGTTTCGCTCCCAGTTATAATCCGGGTTGAATAAATTGGTAGGGTAAAGTCCTGAAACACCCTGGTAAGTGGGGTTGGTATTAGTCCATAGATCGAAATACCTGTAATCGTCGATCTGGTCGTTACCGGTAACCCCATAACTGGCACGCAATTTTCCGAAACTCAGGAATTTGTTTGCGAATCCAAAGAAAGATTCTTTTGAAAAGATCCACCCCGCCCCGAGCGCTCCAAATGATGAAAAGCGTTTATCAGGGCCGAACCGGCTGGATCCATCCACACGATAACTGGCATTCAGGAGATATTTTTCATCAAGCTGATAAGAAGCGCGGCCAAAGAAAGCTATATAACGGTATTGGGTTTGGCTGTTAGTGGCAGTTACTGTTCCTGCTGCACCAATGGAGCTCAACAAGAGGTCACTTGTATAATTCGTGGCATTGATGACTTCGCCGGCTACTTTTCTTGCCTGCAGGGTGCCGCCGGCCAGCAGGGATATTGACCCCTTCCCTATCCTGGTTTTGAACTCCGCCTGCGGTTCAGTGATCCAGCTTTCTGAATGCCTGTTGGCGAAAAAAGAAGAGCCGGTCGCGTTCGCAACAGGCGGCAACGAACTTTTCGGTATCATCGAGAGTTCATCGCTGTCAAAGGCATTATAGCCGAAATTTACTTTGAAATTGAATTTCCCGGAATGATAGGCAATGATGAAATTGGAAAATAAATTTTTATTCTCAGAGGAATATTTTCTCCTCAACAGTGCAAGAGGGTTACCAACTGTTCCCAAAACACTGGTATAGTCCACACCGCCTGCGCTCCAGATAAGGTTGCCGGATGAATCGGTCAGTTGAACATGAGGTGGCAGATTTTTATAGCGGGTCAGGTCATCACGGATCAGTTTATTGTTATCAACTGCATACCCACCGGATAATACCAGCCGCAACTTTCCGTCGCTGTTGGTGTGATGCAGGCTGAAATGACTGGAGATGACCTGGTCGGAAAGTTCCCTGGAAAAAATATTTGTTTGCCGGTTATAACCCATTCCGATTCGAAACTGGGTAGTGCCCGTTCCTCCGGCTGCGGAGATCTGGATGTTTTGGTTATTCGCTGTGTGGCCCTGGAATTTATCCTTATAATTAGTATACCGGGTGGTATCCCATGCTAAAAGGTCCGGTGCATTGATAATGGTCGGGATCACACCGTCATTCTTAAAAGCCTCCCGGCGCATAGCAAGGTATTGGGTCGTGTTCAGCATGTCCATGGTCCGTGTTACGCGGTTAAAACCGGTGGTAACATTGACGGATACATTCAACTTACCGGCTTTTCCTTTTTTAGTGGTGATAAGTACAACGCCATTAGCGCCACGGCTCCCGTAAATGGCCGTCGCATCGGCGTCTTTCAGTACCTCGATGCTTTCTATATCGGTGGGGTTGATCGTGTTGAGCGGGCTGAGTCCACCCAGATTGACGTTGTCGGGATTATTACTTGCATTCACCAGTTGGTTGGAGGGAATATTACCGGCTTCAAAAGGCACTCCGTCAATGACGAACAAAGGATCATTTCGGGAATAGTTGAGATCGAGTGAACTCCTGCCCCTGATCTGCACACTGAAGGCTGAGCCGGGTGTTCCGTTGCTTTGGGTAATGATCATCCCCGGTACACGGCCCTGTAAAGCGGCAAGCAGGTTGGAAACAGGTTGACGCTCGATTTCCGCAGACGTCACCTTTGTTATATTACCTAAATTCAGCTTACGGGTCGTGCTCCCATAAGCGGTCATAACAACCTGGTCAAGCTCTGATATTTTAGTAGTTACGGTTATCGTTAACCGGCTCCGTCCTCTCACTTCAACTTCCTTTTTTGTTGTTTCCGCACCACTCACAATAAGGATTGCTCCGGGTTCGACATGTCCCAGGTAAAATTCACCTTGCGTATCGGTAACCACCGATTGAAGGGTTCCTTTGATAGTAATGGTGATCCCGGGCACAGGTAGCCCTTCATCATTCACCACATTACCCCGCAATTCCAGCCTGGGAGGAGCAATGGTTGCCGGAATACTCAATTTCAGGATAATAAAATTTTCGTTGATCGTGTAGGACAGGGGCTGGATAGCAAAAATTCGTTTCAGCAGGTCGTGAATGCTTTCATCTTTTACACGCAAGCTGACTGGTTTGGAAACGGCAATGGCCTCCTGGCTGTACACAAAGTGATAGGGACTTTGCGATTCTATTATCCGCATCACGTTTTCCAGCGGAGAGTCTTGCACAGATAAGGTGATGGTCTGCCCGTGGATCCGTGCCGATACCTGCATACAAGCAACAGTCAATAGTACGAAGAGCAAGCGCATAGTCAGGCGAATTTGTCTGGACAAGGTTCGGGATTGAACTTTGCCAATAGCAACAGGTTGCATAGCTTTGAATAGTTTGGGTTATACAATGATCAGTCTAGCGGACTTTTTTGTTGGGATAACCCGAACTACACCGGGGTCCGTTACAGCGGATCCTGGTTCTTTTTCAGGTCACCCTATTTCGAAACAATTACTTTATTGCCCTTTACTTCGAACTTTGCTTCACCTGTAGCTTGCAAAATTTCCAGTACCCTTGAAATGGGAACACCCCGGTCGATCGGTAAATTGAGATGAACGTCCACCGGGATTGTAAACTCAACTTCAACACCATACCAGCGCGCCAATTGCCGCATGATAACACTCAGCTCCGTGTTACGGAATTTGAATTTATTATCCTTCCAGGCTGTTTCAATTGAGATATCAGCATTCTTTTTTGTTATGCTGCCGTCTGCGGCTAAACTTTTCTCTCCCGGTATCAGCAGGATAGAGTCACCTGCTACAAAAACTTTAACCTTACCTTCAACAAGCGTAGTGGTTTTAACCGGTTCATCGTAGTAAGCATTGACATTAAAAGCTGTACCGACAGCCTCGACGATCATTTCATTGGCCACAACCCGGAAAGGACGGTTCGCATCCTTCGCTACTTCAAAATATGTTTCCCCTGTTACATAGACCATTCGTTGTGCAGAACTGAAGGTTTGCGGGAAGCGTATGGAAGAAGCGGCATTCAGCCAAACTTTGGTACCGTCGTTTAAAACAAGACTATAATGACCTTTTGACGGAACCTCGAGTGTATGATATTGTGCGGGTGACTGTTCAAGCCCGATATAGCTGATTTGGTTCATAGATGAGGAAACATTGATGGCAGATAATATCGTAGTGTCCTTCCCGCCCAGTTCTATAACCGATCCGTTCTCTAACGTCAGTGTTGCCTGGCCTTTGCCGGGGAGGATATCATGTGTCACTACGAGTCTTCCTTTCTTATTGCGGTTGTGGTTAACGATGAATAAAACGGACAAACCTGCAACTAAAATGAAGGAAGCTGCGATCGCGTACTGCCAGAACTTTTTATGGGTGGATCTAATGCGCAACTTTACTTTCCGAAGTCCTTCATCTGTGCTGACACTTTCATAGGTCTTTAATGTTGATGTGATGTTTTTTTCATCGGTCAATTCTTCAAAGAGCCGCATATTTTCATCACTGGCAGTGATCCAGTCATCCAACTCCTCTTTCTCTTCAAGAGTTAAGGTTTGCCGGATAAACCCAACGATCAGGTAAGCTGTTCGGTTAGCCTGCTGTAGAATTTCAAGATTGGTTTTGCCGGAAGAAAACATACTGTTAAGGTAAGACTCTTACCTTATCATAACGCTATGGGATGAGGAAACAGACGATTCGTTTTCACTTTTCAGGTAAATTTTATCTGAAAGTTTAAATACATCCGTATTTACACGGATACGATCAAAAAAGTAACTGTACTAAGATCAAAAGCGGCTTCATCTGCTTCCTTAACCATTGTATCCCCCTCACATTTTTTTTCTGGATCTTACCGTAATTCTCCTGGAGTGTGGCAGCGATTTCTGTAAGTGATCGCCCCTCAAAATAGTGTTGCCGCACGATCTCGCGGGTATCTTCAGGAAGTGCATCCAGCGCCGCATAAAGTTGCCGGATGGTTTCCACCCGGGTAACTTCGCTGATCTCTTCGTCGCTCCATTGAATAGCGTGGTAGGTATATTCCCCTACCCTTTTGTCCTGTACGCTTTTCCGGCGGAGCGTATCGATGCACCGGTTGCGCACGAGGGTATAGAGGTAAGATTGGATATAATTTTCTTTTTCACTCAGCTCACCGCTCTCCCAAAGCTTTACAAAGCAATCCTGGACAAGATCGGCAGCCGCCTCTTCATTTTTTAAATAGGTACGGGCGAACTGGCAGAGCGCGGTATAATATTTCCGGAACTGCAGGTCAAAAAGATGCTCAATATGGCCTTTCTCGTTAAACACTTACCTATAGGTGATTGTACGTGACGTAGCGGTTGTTGAATTTTGATACTTCCCTAACGGCAAGTATTGAAATCCAGGATTGATCTATACGTAATTAATAAAGTCAAAGAAAAACGACTTGAAAAAAATATTTCCCAGGCATCCTTAGCCTATGAACTTGACATGTCAGTTGGTTTCATTGGTAAAGTTGAAAGCAATAAATACCCTGCTCATTACAACGTCAAACATTTAAATGATCTTGCCAAAATTCTTAAATGCAGCCCACAGGATTTCCTGCCCAAAAAACCACTCTGAAATTCACATAATAACATTCCCGGCTCAAATGTATTGAAAATGAAAATACTCACCTATAGGTGATTGTACCTTTTTTTCTACTCCTTCATCTTTATGATCGCCAACAGGGTGATTAATGCGTTCAGAAATAGAACAATATATTATTGATAAAGTCAGGGAAATCCGGCTGTCAAAAAAAGTCTCCCAGGCTGCGATTGCTTACGGATTGGGCTTTGAATCCACAAGTTACATTGGTGAAATTGAGAGTTCCAAAAATGCCGATGCTTATAATATCGATCACCTGAATGAAATAGCAAAAATATTGCAATGTTCTCCTAAGGATTTTTGGCCTGAACAGCCATTGTGATTTCAGTACAAGCGCAGGTATTGTTTGCCTGTAAGACATCCTATAACATATAAGCAGTGGTTTGGTTGTCGTGTTAACTATAGATTTTAATCGTATGGAAGTTCCCGTGTTACGGATGCTGGTCTTTGATGGCCTTACATTTCACGCTGGACACTATTATTCCCCGAACCAGATTTATTATTGGCTTCCCGCCAATCGAGCGGCGTACTGCCAAATCTTTTCCGGAATGCATTGATAAAACCACCGACCGTCGAATAGCCGGACTCGTAAGCAACTTCCTTGATCGGTTTCGGGGTGGTAGCCAGCAGCATCTTCGCATGTTCCATCCTCCGGAATAGCAACCGCGCAAAGACGCCCATCTTGAATACCAGCCGGAAGCCCCGTTTCAGTTTAAAGGCATTCGTTCCTGCCATGCCGGATAATTGTGGAATGGAATAATGTTCGGAAAGATCCTTCGCGAGGATGGCGTCGGCCTGGTAGATGGCCGCGATATCCTTTTCGGAAAGCTCGGCTGGCAGGATGATCAATTCGCTGGTAAGGTGAATGAATACAAGTTCGGTCACCAATTTGCGGTAATAAATATCGGTTACACTACCACTGTGCGGATGATGGAGTGCTTCGTGAATGATATGCAGCATGCGTTCCGGCATGGGCCGTGGTGAACAATGCAGATCGTGGTCGGTAATTCCGAGGTCTTGTAATAGCGCTGTGCTGTAATAAGAAACAAAATATGCACAACCTTTATCTTTGGGAAAGGAAGATTTGAATTGCCGCACCTTGGTGAATTGGTAATGACCCTGTCGCAAGCGTACCGGCTGGCCGTTGGACGGAACAGTATTGAGTTCGCCATCGATGACAGCTTCGAGCCGCATCATTTCGCCGGGTTCGATGACCTCTACCAGGAATTTCTGCAAGCTTTGGATTGACCGGTAACTTAGCCGGTACAGTCCCCTTACCCATTCCTGTTGCAGTATTTCGGTTCTCCTGGTTTTAAACTGCGTAACAATTGATCCGCTCAATAAGTTACCGCGGTACTTATAAACATCATAGGGAGTAAATACATATGGTATTCCTTCCTCATTGATCCAGTCCGGGTAAGACATTCGCTGCAGCTAAGTTGGTTTGATTTGAGTGCAAAACAAAAGTATTTGGAGCAAAATGGATTTATAGAGTGGGAATAATTGCAAAGTCACTCCATGTTGTATTCTATAATTTGAGGAATTTACAGTACGATAGAGAAAGAGTTATCCGTGTAAATACGGATAACTCTTTTCTTCATTTTAAAAGTTCAGGTAATTTCAGATGGAATGTATCTTGATGAGAATTCGTTCGCACGGCCTGACTGACCCAACATACTTATTTAGATGAGATATGTGTTGAAACCCGGCATATACCGGGTTTGACATTTATAAATTAATTGGTCCGGGACTATTTTTGTTCGTAACGGGTCGGTGCATCCGTGTAACTACGGTTGTTTTTTTGAAGGTGAAAGTTCATTTTGGCTACCTTCTTTCACCTAAAAAAATCTGTTATGAACCAATTTATTTCACTTGAAACCGCTGTCGAGATGACAAGCCTGTACCGGCAGGAAAAAGAGAATATTTTAGACCCGGCTTACCGTAACCAAAACATCCTTGCCCGATCAGAGACTTTTGACCGTGAAGTACTGGATACGCTTCTTGCGAAAACTGGTTGTGCTTCCGTACGGATCTATTATGGAATGGACAAAAGTCTGAAGATACACGCAATACTTGTAGCGGTAAATGAAAATAACGAGGACATATTACCTTCGACAACCGGAAAAGCCCTCGCAGGTAATGATATCGGGGAACAAGGCTACCGGTGCCCTGAAGAATGTCCCCCGCCTTCCGCACTAAATCCGTGACCGGTTATTAATTTAGCTTATGAATTATACGCTGGCTGTCATACTAAGTTTTTCAATCACGATTCCCGCAGTAACTGGCTGGGTGCGATCCCAGGTGATCGCCCCGGCCTATTATCCATTCATTATTTTATTAAGCTGCGGGTTAACCAACGAGATCATAAGTTATTTACTGACCCGTAACGGCCACTCGAATGCGATCAATTCCAATATTTATGCGCTGGCTGAAGGAATACTGATCACGCTATTTTTCTTTTATGCAGGACTTTTCAATAAAAACAGGCGGGTCTTCTATGGGCTCCTGATCTATCTTGTATTATTATGGATCACGGATAAGCTGATCGTCTCAGATATTTTTCATTTCAGCCCCTATTATTCACTGAGTTCCGCCTTTGCCTATGTCCTGATGAGTGTCAGTATGATCAACAGGCTAACGCTTGTCGAGCATCAACGGCTTGTCCGGAACAGTATTTTTATCATTTGCCTTTGCTTTATTTTCTTTTTTACTTACGCGTTGCTGGTTGAAATATTCTGGCTGTATGGCCTGGACGCCAGTCGTCAATTCCGTCTCAAAGTGTATCGTATTATGGCGTATATTAATGTGGGCGCAAACCTGGTCTACACTTTTGCAATACTATGGATACCGAGGAAGCAAGAATATACTATGCTGTAATTGCAGCAGTACTGGTGATCGGATTTATCATCGGTTATTTTGCCGTATCGGTCATCCGGCAACAACGCAGGAACCTGGAGTTACAGCGGGAAATTGCATTGGCTGAAATTTCTGCCATGGAGAAAGAACGTGCACGGATCGCGACTGATTTGCATGATGAGGTTGGACCCGTTTTATCGACTGTAAAATTCAGGATCGATTACGCTGCTTCGATCGAGACGGAAGCAAAGGAGGAGTTGACCATTGCCCGCAAGCAACTGGATGATCTCAGTGAGCGAATGCGCGAAGTAGCCAATAGCCTGATGCCCAGCACACTGTTGCGAAAAGGGCTGATCGGAGCTGTTCAGGAATTTGCAAGCAATGCTGCTGAAAGCAGTGGGACGGAGATCCATTTTTCCGCATCACCCGATATACATGTCAACGAGGAAAAGGGCGTGAATATTTATCGTATTATCCTGGAGATCGTTCATAATTGTCTTAAGCATTCAAAAGCAACCCTAATCGAAATCATTTTTACGAATAAAACAAATGACCTTGAAATCCTTTGCCGTGATAACGGTGTGGGATTCGACATCAAGAGTATGACAGCCGCAACAGATGGAATGGGTTTGCGGAGTATCCGCAACCGGACCGATATTATGGGTGGAAAAATGGTTATCGAGTCAAAGACAGGAAAAGGAACCGCTTTTTTATTTACAATTCCAATGAAATGAATTACAAGTATACGCTCAGGATAATAATGGCTGACGATCACCAGATGTTCCGCGAGGGATTCAAGGTGCTTTTGAAAAACCAGCCGGAACTGGAACTGGTAGGCGAAGCAGAGAATGGCAAGGAACTTCTTGAACTGGCGGAGATACATAAACCTCATGTTGCTTTTGTCGATATCAAGATGCCCATCATGGATGGTATAGAGGCTTGCAAAAAACTGAAGTTAAAACACCCGGATATCAATGTTATCGCGCTTTCCAGTTATAATGATGATAACCACGTGGTTGATATGCTGGAAGCCGGCGCCCGCGGATACCTGTTAAAGAATACAGACCGGCAGGAATTGCTGGAAGCGGCTATGACTGTTTATGAAGGAGGCGTATATTATTCCAAAGCTACTTCGGATAAACTGACCCGCATGATCGGGAAAAGTAGATTTAACCCTTTCCGGATACAACAAGCGCCTATTTTTTCAAAACGGGAAACAGATATTTTATTGCTGATGTGCAAGCAATTTACCAACCGCGAGATCGCCACACAGTTGGGGCTCAGTGTACGAACGGTAGAAAGCCACCGTGAACATATCCTCCAAAAAACGGGTGCGAAAAATTCTATCGGCATGGTCATCTACGCTATAAAGCATGGCATTTTTGAGGTCTGATCCTGTTCATCCATTCTATATGTAAATATGATTGCTATAAAGATGCTTCAACCATCTTATTCCAATTACGTCCCTGACCGATCATCAGTCCTAGCGTTAAATTCCCGACAGGAGGCTCATGGTCGAGGCCCCGGACCCTTGCTGGAGGTTCATCACTTTATTAGGGTCAGCTTTAGCTTTCCTTTTTCATGATCGGCTTGTTCTGTTTTCCTGTAATGGTGCTGACCAGGGAGCCTGATCAGGTTGTAGTAGATGTCCAAAGATGAAAGGACGATCTCCGGGTTCCGTATCTTTTAATATCGCCTTCCGCCTGCTGTTGAAGAAAAGATATTTTACTGCTCATTTAAGTATGTTCCTTAAAGGTACCACTTCAAATTCTTTCGAAGCCTTAAATGCCTCTTCCAATACAAACGCATGGCCGTAACCATAAATGATCAGTATCCTTTCCTCCGGCTGACTGCAAAGTTTTTTAACATTGCTGAATATCCTTATATTTCGCTGGTACCAGTTACTGGTAAGGTCTGCACCGGCGTAAGTACTTTTGTTACCTACGTGGACCAGGCCGGTGAACCAAAGTCTTTTTGTTTCCTTTTTAACTTCATCGCTATTGAGAAACAACAGGTAATCTTTAAGAGGCATGAAATATTTCACGGAATCAAGGTAATTATTGAATTTTTCATTCAGTGCATCATATTTACCCTTATCGCTTCTTTCTGTTGCCTCCACTATGTATTTATCCCAATCATCTATCTCCAAAAGAGATTCCGGTTGTTTTGGTCTATTATCAATACAATATAATTTTTCATGCCCCATCATCTTCGCCAGCCTGAACCCGAGCTGGTAATACTCTCCGGTCTTCAGGGTAAATTTCCCTCCCAGGTAATCCCGGTAACGTTTTAGAAATGCAGAATCCTGGTCCGGCATCCATTCTATACATATTTTAGTAGGCTTGAATTTTTGTACTAGCTGTACTACCTGCTCGATCTCCTTTTGTTTTACAGAGCTCAGCATATCCAATTCTGTTTTAGGTTTCCAGTCGCTGGCATTATTACCGAGATCGAAATGGGGTGATCCCAGGATCATTACTTTATGTTTTGTCACCGGCGGTACAGGTAATTTTGCAATAGCCTGTTTCGGATTCAAACTATAAACAGGTTTGCTTTTAGATTCGTCCTTTACCTGGGCATCAGCCTGCATACTACTCATATAATAAAAGGTGAAGAGTAATACGATCCATGATTTTTTCATATCTATTTTTTTGGTGTTAAGTATCAACTATTCTGAGTCTCCGATGGCTTGGCCTGTACGATATTCTTCATAGAAATTTATCCGACGAGGTCCGTAACACCTGTTGGGCTTGACTTTCAAGCGATAGCAATAGAATTAACAAGAAATACTTTCCTTTCATTGCACAAAATTGAATGTCCGGCACTGTTCCCATTTACCCGCCAAACCCTAACCTCACCTTATACCGTATATTTCCGTTAAATTTCTCTTC
>DASYLC010000406.1:0-15055 GCA_036009775.1 Chitinophagaceae bacterium | reverse complement strand
ATGGTTTCCGCATGCAGGTAGATCTTATTCACCAGGTATTTTGCGTAGGCTTCCCGGGACAGCTGCATTAAAAGATAAAGCGGGGACAGCAGTTGGTGTAGTTGGTTTTTCCTGGTGTACATGTTAATGAGACAGGATTTTAGGCTTGTATTTTTTCAGTGGCTTTAAAGGCCCAGACCTCATCACCATAAGTGGTGGCTTTGATCCTTCTTTGTATTTCCGCCTCGCTCATCCCGGGTTGCAATGCACATAATTCGTTCAGGTCTTTTCTTTTATAGGGTTCCCTTGTCCAGCTCTCTTTACTCTCCGGTAATCCATTGCCCAGTAATACATCGCTTATCAGTTCAAAGAAAAGATGCAATATAAATGTATAGCAACGCTGTGTTACTGAAAAAACATTATCCGTCTCAAACACCGGGAACCGTCTTACGGCGATCACGGAACCTGAATCCACTTTTGGTAACATGTGATGACAGGTGATACCAAATTCTTTTTCTCCATTATAGATCGCAAAATTGGTGCAGCCGATACCCGGGTATTCCGGTGGTCCGGGGTGCAGGTTAATGGCAGCAAAAGATGCATTGGCTAAAATAGTATCCGGTATTATCCATTGTGCCAGGTAAGAAACCAGCAGATCTCCTTTCCAGTCATGTATCTCCTGCGGGATCGGGTCACCCCGTTTTGAAAAGATGATCAGGGGGTTCTCAAAATGCAGGTGAATAAATTCAGCGGCCGTTTTCGCATAGAAATTCTCGGCTTTCGCTATAAAAAGAACCTTCAATTTACTTTTTGTCTTGCTCATAACCATTTTATCCGTTGGGTCGAATTTTTTGCTTTCAGCGTTGGCAAAGTTATTAAGAAATGGTCAGACCTAAAAGCATGATTATTACAACTCCCGGAGAGTTAAATATTGGAAATTAAAGCGATCCCGGGGTTCAAATCACGAAGAGTTGACCCTGTTTTAAAATAAAAAACCTGCCGATCTGTTGAACCGGCAGGTATATAGAAATTTTACGATATTGTCTTAAGCAGCCACCAGTTTGCGGGTCTGTTTCTTGACCAATGAACGGGCAGGATTACCAACCACGGTTGCATTATCAGGAATATCTTTTATCACGACCGTACCGGCGCCGATGGTAACATTATTACCGATCCGGATACCCTGGCGGATAACAGAATTCGCGCCGACAAATGTTCCCCTTCCCACCAGGACATTACCGCACAATACAGCGCCGGGTGCGATATGGGTGAAGTCGCCGATGATACATTCATGATCGATACTGGTAGATGTATTGCAGATCACACCCTGTCCCAGTTCCACCAGCGGGTTAAGAGTAGCATTGGCAGCGATCATGATGCCGTCACCCATTTTCACTGATGCGGAGATAACAGCGCTGGGATGGATGGCATTGATCGGGTTAATACCGAGATACTGGCTTAACTGCGTGTGGATCTTCTCGCGGATACCGTTATGACCGACACAGGCAAAGAAATCATAATTCTTCAGCCGGTGTATCACTTCGCTTTCTTTTCCGAGATAATCTAAATGGTAAGGGTTGAGTTGTTTTTCTTCCTGGTCGCAATAAGCAGTTACTAAACGCCCGGCACTTAGCAGTATGTCGATGATGACATAGGCGTGACCGGAATAGCCCACGATGGCCACTGGTTTTTTGAATGTGGATTTCATTCGATATAGGATTTTGGAAAGACTAAAGTAATAGCCTGTCCATACAATCCAAAGCAAAGGAGGAACTGATTGGGGGAAATTGGGTACTAGTACTTTGAGGGGATAGGTAAATCTCCGATAACCGGAGCCTGAAAGCCCGTTAATCAAGGGTTTCCCTGTACCTGCGGAGAAGGGCCTGGTGTAAAACGGCCTGATCGAAATGGGTCTCGATCTTTGCCCGGAGAGTTTGGGCACAGGCTGCTGCCTGGCCGGGGTTGGCAATTGCGTAGCTCATTTTTTCAAATAACTGGTCTGCATTATTGACATCGAAAACGAGTCCTGTCTCATCATTGTCTACAATATCAATATTGCCTTCGATCCTAGAACAGATGATAGGACAAAGCATCGCTCCTGCCTGTAATAATACATTCGGGAATCCTTCGCGGTGAGAAGCATGGATCAATGCAAAACTGAATTGCATAAAGTATTCCACCTGGTCGCTCCAGCCGGTCATGATGACAGAAGGATGATTCTTTAATATCTCTTTTGTTTTTTCGTTGACAGGATCAACCTCATCTTCATACTCTCCAACCAATATCAGCCGTGTATTCGCATTCTTTTCATTGATCCGCGTAAATGCACTTACCAGTTCATCGATACCTTTATCATGAACGATGCGGCCAACGCTGAGAAAATAGACCAGGTTCTCATCATAGTTCACTGAACTCTTTATCTTCTGCAGGATGGCCGGGTCAATAGCGTTTGCAGAAAAACGGGAAAGATTGATGCCATTGCTGGACCCAAGACCGATCAGTTCCAGTTTTGTCTTTTTTGCCAGTTTATGTTCGATGATGTATTGCTGCAGGGAAAAACTGTTGGGCCATACATGGGTCGCTGCTCTTGCCGTAAGCTTTTCCATGCTTACCAGTAGTTTCCGGGTAAACCCTTTGGAGGTCATGAACCGGAGACCTGCTATCGTGTGTATCCTCACTTTGACGCCGGCAAATTTTGCAGCCAGCATTCCGAGAAGGCCGGCTTTAGGGGTATGTGAATGAACGATATCCGGTTTTTCTTTCCTGATGAACCGGTAGAGACGCCATAATGAACGGAGATCGGCAAACGGCGTCAGTCTCCTGGTCATCGGGATGATCGCATGCCGGCATCCTTCCGTAGCGATCACTTCTTCCCATTCTTTTCCTTCACTGCTTACCATGACAACATCAAAACCATTTTCCCGCATAAATTTCATCTGCCCTTTCAATAACAGTTTTAGGGAAATGGGAGCCGTGGTGATTCGTATGATCCTGGGCATAATTAAAAAGCCGGTGACGGGTTGTTATTTTTTGTTCTTAAAGACACGATAATAAAGGTATTGCCAGATGGTGGGATGATACCAGAGTACTCCTTTATTACCTGATGGTACCACGGGGCTGAGTTTGTTATTGACAGCATCTTCTACTGCTTTCAATACCAGCGGTATCCCTTCGCCAAACTGCAGGTAAGGATAGGTAATGAAATTATCTTTTCGGGTAGCCTGTATAACGGACTGGTACAGCACAGCACCCGTATCCACTCCTTTATCCACCAGGTGAACTGTAACACCGAAATGCTCCGGGTCATTGTTGACCAGGGCCCAGTAGCCCCCATGCACACCACGGTATTGCGGGGTAATACCGGTATGCATGTTAATGAACACAGCGGGAGTGCTGTCCAATAATTTTTTTGACAGGATGCGGGTTCCATTCACCAGCACAATATCCGGTTGTAACTCTTTTACTAGTTGCAGCGTTGACTCATCGTTAGCAGAAACCACCTGCCTGATCTTGTTTTCCGGTAAGGCTGTTTCATCAAACCCGTATTGTGAAATGATGGCCCGCACCCTTTTTTTGGAGCCGGCATTAATAAAAGGGGTTACCAGTACACTAAAAAATATCTGGCCCATCGTACGGAAAAACCCAAGCCGTTTAAATCTTCTCTTTGCCAATGCTGCTCCCCGCATGGGTTGTTCTGTGATGATCGTATCAACCGGGTAATGCGGGTTGATATGATTGTAGAGGGCTGTAGTGGAAAAACAAGCGGAGCTAAGCAGGATGATCTTCTTATTCATGGGAGGATTTCAATTGATCAGCCAGGCCTGTCATGGTGATACTTTCAAAACCATAGCGCTTATTCAACTGGTCGTAATACTTTAAAATTTTTTCAAGGAACGCAATATTTTGTTCCAGGTTGGCTCCAAAATTATGCGGGTGCCACCATAGATGGAACAGCTTTTTCTTTTTTGCCGCATGAAGCATCGCTCTCTTTATCCGGTTCAGCCGCAACCCTTCCAGGAAAGAAAGTCTTTTGCTCCAGGGTCTTAAAAAACGGGAGGCTGCTATATTCGTGATCACCGATCCTGTTACATGCTGACGGGTATGGCAATGATAACCGGTAAGGTTGATATAGGTATCTATAAAGCGGAATGCCCGGCGGGTAAGACTTTCATCATTCTTGTTGCGGGCAGAATATAGCCAGGAAAGAGGATTACCACGATAAGAATCGATACCTGCTTCCTTGCAGCACAGGAGATATTCTTCGTTGAACTGGTTACGGGGAAAGACCAGGCTTCGTACTTCGATATTATGTGCCAGTCCGATTTTCCGGGCAGCCAGCAGGTCATGCCGGAACGCATCTATTGTTTGGCCTGGCTCGAGGCAATAATAATGACAGAATGTATGCGTACCTACTTCATGATTCTTATTTGCTGCGATCTGTTGGAACAGTGAATAACCAAAATGATACGGATCATCCTTTTCATCATTGCCAAGTATAGCAAAATCCGGGTAAGGAGATAGTTTAGGATCTGCATACTCCGGTAATACAGCCGGTTTATTCGCTATTAATTCTTCCCTGTTCTTTGCAAACAGGAAACCCACGGTAGAGAAAGTTACCCTTGTATTGTATTTATCAAACAGTGACAGCATCGCCGGTATCGTCTGCTGTACTCCCAAAATATTCGCCCCGTAACTTTCAATGGTCTTTTTATCCCTGACCCCCCATAGCAATTCGAAGTCAAGCGATATCACGAATTTCCCGTTACTGAAAGGTTGTTGCTGATCAGTTACCACTTTTCACGCATTTAGTATGCCATACATTCAACGCAAACAAGGTGTATAACATTTTTGCCCTTTTCTCATCCGGCACGTTTACTTTTTTATCCAGCAGTTTTCTTATAAAATCCCTGTCCACAAAATTATCCGCATAAGAGTTATTGTTATCCAGGTAGTCAAAAATGATCTCTTTGAGTTCATTGTCCACCCACTGTTTCAGCGGGACCTCAAAACCTCTCTTGGGCTGGTTGATCAGTTGGTCGGGCAAGTAATTAATGGCCAGTTGGCGAAGGAGGTATTTTGTTGTACTGCCTTTTATCTTATACTCGTCTTTCAGACCCGGAGCCAGTTCCAGTAATTCTTTTGACAGGAAAGGACTACGGCCTTCCAGTGAGTTCGCCATGGTGGCGATGTCCATTTTCACCAGCAGGATATCCGGCAGGATACAGTTGAAATCCATGCACATCATTTTCTGCAATCCTGAGAGATCCGTGTCTTTTAATTTTCCCAGCAGCTCTCCTATTTCCTTCACCGGGTCGGCGGCAACGGGTTTCAGGCAGGAAGTGAATCCGCTGAAGATATCTGTCGTCGCGGAGAAATAGATATCTTCTTTCTGCTGGGAAGCCAGGTCAACCAGCCGGTACAGGTAATTCAGTTTCGACTGTTTCTGGTTTGAATAAGGAATGATCTTCTTCATTCCTTTTGCTATTCCTGTTAGCACTCCTGATTTTCCAAAGAAATCATATTTCGAGAACGGCACATACCGGCGATAACCGCCGAACAATTCATCCGCGCCATCACCGTTGAGGATCACCGTCAGGTGTTTCCGTGCTTCCCGGCTTACATAATAACTGGGAATAGCTGAATCATCATAAAATGGTTCTCCGTAATTAGCGAGGATCTTTTCAATATCCGTTTTCAGGTGATCAAAAGAGATATTGATCTCTGTATGGTGCGTATTGAATTTATTGGCGACCAGTTTGGCAAGAGGTGCTTCATCATAAGCGCCGGTAAAAGAAACAGTAAATGTCTTTAATGAATGATTGTATTGTGAAGCGATCGCCGTAACCAGGCCGCTGTCGATACCACCGCTCAGGAAAGAACCAACCTCCAGGTCGGATGATTCGAGTCTTCTTTTGACAGCCGCATGCAATGCGTCATCCGTTAACTTCATCGCTTCTTCCAGCGAAGCTGTATTCCGATTTTCATAAAAAGGGAGGATCTCCCACCAGCGGGTGATCGACACGGAAGCCGTTGCCAGGTCCACTTCAGCGTAATGTCCACCGGGTAATTCTTTTACATTTTTATACGGTGTGGCACTGCCGTGGAAAGCGCCATAGCGCAGGAATTGTTCAATATGTTCATTATTGATCTCCGGTCTCACCTGTTTATATAGAGCATTCAGTTCGCTGGCAAAAACAAATGACCTTTTGGCTGTATAATAATAAAGCGGCTTCTTTCCCGCCCTGTCCTTGGCAATGAATAACGAGTTTCGCCGGCGGTCGTAAATGATAAATACAAACATTCCGTCAAACTCGTTCAGGCAGGCAGGCCCGAGTTCGGCATAGGCTTTCAGGATGGTTTCCGTATCGGATGAGGTATGGCCTGTCCACCCGTATTTTTTCCGCACTTCCTGGTGATTATAGATCTCGCCGTTGAAGATGATGGTCAGGTGCTCATGATGCATGGGTTGTTTACCCCCTGCAATATCCACGATAGAAAGACGGTGATGATGCAGCTGGAGCGCTCCTTCTTCAAACGTACTTTGCTCATCGGGTCCGCGGTGCCAGAGATCTTTGGTGAGCTGACCGATATCCAGCCGGTGATTGATGGAGCCTGCTAAACCGCACATAGAAGTTAAAATATTTTTTTATGCAAGATAATATCGGGCGAAGCTTTACCTGTTTTGTCGAGTATCACGAATAACATGATGAGGAAAAACGGAAGTGCCGGTATCTTGTACCGCGCCAGTGTACCAAAATTCAGGGTACTCATACCTACGAGGCCCGCAAATAAGATCGAATACATAAAACAAAAAACGATCGAAGGATTATTACTCAGTACCTGCCGGAAGTTCTTAAACGATGTATGCCGGATACACGCAATCGTCAGCCATAGAAAAAGCAATGCCTCCAGGGCGGTCAATGCCATGATCGGGCTTCTAACCTCCCAGGGAAAAGGCCTGAATAAAGAATTTATTATTCCTAGCGGAAATAATTTTAAAATGCCCCCAACTGAATTGTCAAATTCCAGTGCTTTGAATGTAGATCCTGCATCGGGACTGTAGCTATAGGTATTCTGTTGCGATTCAACTGCTTTCAGGATATTCTGCGTAGCATACTGTGATGCTACTTCCGAGCTTGCGATCTTTTGCATAAAGAAGGCACTTCCTGCCAGGGTACAGGCTGTAAATATTACGGTGGCAAACATTCTGAAACCTTTGTCTTTGATATTCCTGTTCAACAGCAGGTATGCCCATACCAGGAAAGCAGGCACAGCACAAAGGATGATATATGGTTTTACATAGAAAAGCAGGAAGGCCGAAAGCGTTACAATGATAATATTTATCAATATCTTCTTTTTCTGAAAAAACAACTGGTAGAATCCGTATATAAAAAAACCCAGTGCCCCCATAGTAATAGAATCCTTCATCAGGGCGCTGCTCCAAAAAAGCAGGGAGGGAAGGAAGAGTGTGGCTACCGCTATCTTCTTGTGCAGGTGGGGGAACAAAGAATAGAATAATTTAAAGATTCTCCAGCATCCGCCGAATGCAAACAGCGAACAGCAGAAGGATATACACAGGTAACTTTGGCCAAAAAGAAAGGAAAAAGGCAGACCAAAACGGGGTACCATATAATTACTTACATGATACATATATAAGTGAGTTATGCCAAAACCATCATATTCGAAATACGCAGCAAGCTCACTGGTGCGGTCAAGCTTTATCTCCGTATAAACCTGGCTGAGGATAGAGAAATTATTGTTGACCGCAAGCTGTATGTCTTTAAGTGCCTGGTAAAATCCCCCTGTATCACCTCCCTGGTAATAATAACTGATCACCAGTGTGTATACGAATGTAGCAATGAGCCGGAAGCTGAGCCCCGTGATGAAATACTTCTCTATTAGCTGGTCCTTGTACTTGTACTTGGCCTTTACCCGGAAGGCAAATACATAGATTAGCAACAGGGAAAAAGGTACTTTATAGAAATCCTCTATAAATATGAGGGTAAATTCAGTCTGCATTATTTGCTATTACCTTTTTTATTGATGGTATGGTCAGCCATGGATCCATTCTTTGTACCAGAGCTGGAATATCAACAGGTACCAGAGCTTTTCAGGAGAGGCGTGGTTTCCATTATAAAAACCCTGCACGATCCGGCTAATACTTTTCTTATCAAAAATGCCCTGCCGGGTAATAAAATCATCATTAAGATAGGTATAGATCAGTTCTTTAAAACTGGTTTTCATCCATGTGTTGATAGGGATCGCAAAACCCATTTTGGGACGTTCCATTATTTCTTTTGGAATATACTTATGCACCAGTTGTTTTAAAATATACTTTTTTTCGCCATTATGGTATTTTAGACCGACCGGCAGAAGGGAAACCCAATCCATGATATGCTGGTCAAGGAAAGGCTCTCTCCCTTCGAGTCCCACCGACATGGAAGCCCTGTCCACTTTTTGCAGTATGTCATCCACCATGTAGGTCTCATAGTCGACGGCCATCATATAAGTGAGCGGATCATAATATTCAGGTTTCAGTTTGTCAACCCTGTAATTGGTTTCCAGTTTTTGTATCTGGTTCATGAATATGTTATCGATCTCTCTTTTGGTGAAAAGTTCACCGGATAGGCCATAGATCATATTGAACGTAGGGTTCTTCAGCATTTCTGCAAACCGGTCGTACCGATTGACGAATAAATGGTTATTTTTTACAAACGGCATTGCATGTACGGGCACGGCTTTCATCATATAGTGCCCCGCTTTGGAGAGACCTTTGGGTAGTTTGCTTAGTTTTGCGCGATGCTGTAAATGAATCTCGTACTTTATATATCCCGCAAACAATTCGTCTCCTGCATCTGCCGATAGTGCTACCGTTACTTTTTCCCTGGCCAACCGGCTTACCAGCATGGTGGGAATGGCACTGCTATCTGCAAAGGGCTCATCATAGTAATAAGAGAGGGAGGGAATGATGCTCTTGGCATCATCATCGGTGCAGTGATACTCTGTATGATCGGTGCCGAGGTGTTGGGCAACTTTTTTAGCATAAGGAGATTCATCAAACTTCGTGTCATCCATGCCGATCGTGAATGTTTTTATCTTTTCTGTTCTCCCCTCCTGCAACAGGGCTGTGACACAACTGCTGTCATAACCGCCGCTTAAAAAAACCCCTACCGGCACATCGGATACCATCCTGTATTCAAAAGCCTTCTTGAGTACTTTTTCGGTTTCCTCCAGGGCTTCTGGCAGGTCGATCTTCAATTTAGGCCGGTTATAAAGATCATACACATTCCAATATTGGTGTGTGACCAGGGTTTGTTTCTCTATATCAAGAACGAGATAATGAGCCGCATGTAACTTAAATGTATTATCGAAAATGCAATGGGGCGCAGGCACATGTCCGTGTTGCAGGAATGCAGCTACTGCATCAATATTGATCTTTCTTTCAAAACCACTATGCTGGTGAAAGGGTTTCAATTCTGATCCGAACATAAAAAGACCGTTTTGCCAGTAGTAAAAAAATGGTTTTACTCCCGAACGATCCCTGAACGCAATAAGCTGCTGTTTTCCTTCATCGTAAATAACAAAGGCAAACATGCCAATAAACCGATCCACTGCGTTAAGTCCCCACTCTTCATAAGCATGCAGGATAACTTCTGTATCACTTTTTGTAACAAAAGAATGTCCTTTCGCTAATAACTCGTTCCTGATCTCCTCGTAATTGAATATCTCCCCATTAAACACAATATGCAGTTGTTTATAGGTCATGGGTTGACCTGCAACGGCTGACAAGTCGATAATACTCAGCCGCCTGTGTCCGAGCCCTGCTTGCGCAAAATCAGACTCGGAGTATAAAAAGCCTTCCCCATCAGGCCCACGATGAGCCAGGGTAGCAGTCATTTTTTTCAACACTTCTTCAGATGATCGCTTCCTGAAGTCAATAAAACCAGTGATTCCGCACATAAATTAAACTACTTTGCTGTTAACGCATCATTATAAATCTCTATGTATTCCGTTACCATCCGCTCTAAGTTATACTTTTCATTCAACTTGCTGTACCCTCTTTCTCCCATCGAATCAGTGTCGTCCTTGTGTTCAAACATATAGATTATTTTCCTGGCCAGTTCATTTATATCAAAAGGCGGGACCAGGATGCCATTTACGTTATTATCAACAACCTCATTGATCGCCGGTACATTAAAAGCAACTACTGCTTTCTTATGATGCCAGCTTTCCAACAAAATCAGCCCAAAGGGTTCGCAAAGTGAACTGACCACTGAAAACGACGAAAAATTAAAATAAGGATGAGGATTTTCGTAACCTGTAAATATTACTTGTTCCTCCAGGCCCTGGTCTCTTACCAGCTGTTTCAGCTCTTCCTGGTAAGCACCTTGCCCGAGGATAGCCAGTTTAAACTCCGGGTTATATTCCCGTACAAGACGCCAGGCGTTGATCAGGTATTCATGCCCTTTGTACTTTACCAATCTTCCCACTATGACGGCGTAAGGCGGGTGTATTTTCCGTTCGAACGCTGAAGTATCCTGCCGGTCAAAATTCATTCCATTATACACCACCCTGATTTTTCGCTTCTTCGATATCCTTCCTTTCACATACAGGTCATAAATGAAGCCAGAGATCGCAACATTCGTTTTTATGAATAGCCCGGTTACCCGCTGTGCCCATGCAAAAACACTATTGCTTAATTTATGTATACGGAATGTATATTTTGCCAGCAGCAACTCATCAAAACCGTGCTTCACGCTCACCAGTTTCAATTTCCGGAAGAAAAAGCACTTTTGTACAGCCATCCAGAAATCAGCATGCGGTAAATTACAATGTGCGATATCATACCGCCCTTCTTTTAATACCCTTCGTATCTTCCAGTGTAATGCTGGTGAAAGAGGGTGATGCCCATAGATCTCAAATACCCTGATATGATGGTGTACCAGTGTATCAACAAAGCGCTTATTGGTTCTCCGGGCATCTGTAGTCTTGTGAATGACCAACATAGCCACCTCTATTTTCTTTTGTGCCAAAACCGGTAACATCTGGGCCAGGAGTAATTCTGATCCCGAAAACCAGTTCATATTCTGAACGAAGAGTATCTTCATTTATTCTGTTCCTTTCTATACTTAGTTGAAGATTTGGCATGCAGTAACCTGTTGATACGTCTTACCAATGGTCGCTCCACCTTCTTATAAAAGAGTATACTTCCAAAGCAGATGGCAATAATAAAAACAACTAATAAAACCTGTATCAGCACGGCGTTGGTTATGCCTTTCATTTGTACGATCTTAAGCAATGCAACCAATACGGGTAAATGTAACAGATAGAGAGAATAAGAAGCGTCGCCCAAATCAATTAATATACGCGGAAATTTTTTCGTTTTCCCGTTCGATTCAAAAACAGCAACTCCCATAATGATCAGCATAGATGGTATCCCGAAATAAAATATACGATTGACCAGTAAACGCATCATGTTGAGATCATAATTAATAAGAGCACTGCCTATACAAAAAAGGACCAATCCTGTGATAATATAGTGTACCGAGTACTTTGGCGGTATATGCGTATAAAGAATGGCGGCAAATACTCCCATAAGAAATTCGATGTTCATGGGAAATGCTACCAGGAATAGCACCTTGCCCATCTCTACATTCGCCGAGAAAAAGAGCGTAAAAATCAAAAGGGACAAAGTGCAAACAGATAAAATAACCACCAACAGCTTCTTACTTTTAATAAGGAAGGCCATCGGGAACAACAAATAGAAGAAGATCTCGTACGTCAATGACCAGCTGACCCCGTTTACCATGATATGCTGCGGTAAAATCAGGTAGGTGGAAAGCAGGGTTGAAAATTCAAGCGGGTAAAGTGTTTTATAGTAGGCGGGAACGAGTGCCTGCACAACAAGAAAACCAGAAATGATCAGCCAGTAAATAGGATAGATCCTCACGAATCGTCTCTTAAGAAAATTACCCAGGTTTTCCTTTTCACCTATATGAGGCATACTCGTATAGGTTATAATAAACCCGCTCAATACAAAAAAAATATCCAGCGCTGCATAACCAAATTTGAAAAAATCAAACAGGAAAGGTATATCGAAAATTATCTTGGTGTTTTCGCCTCCATGATGTAATACAACCAGTACGCATGCCAGGCCCCTGATCACCTGTATGGAATTGATCGCCGGCACTTTTTGTTCTTTTATCATTTCTATTTTTTTTGTATAACAGAGGAATAAATTTCGACCATCTGCCTGGTCATTCGTTCGAGGCTGTATTCCTTCATTAGTTTATTATATCCGTCTTCTCCCATTTTCAATGTTGTCGTTTTGTCATTGAACAGCCGAATGATACTGGCGGCCAACGCATCCGTATCATACAGTGTCACCAGTAACCCATTTTGTCCATCATCAACCACCTCATTCAGTGCAGGCACGTCAAATGCAACCACCGGTCTTTTATGGTACCAGCTTTCCAGGGTTATCAACCCAAATCCTTCAAATATCGAACTAACCACTGAGAACTCGGCAAAATGCAGGATCTGGTGAGGATTAGGCTGGTGGCCACAAAAGATCACCTGTTCCTGTAATCCCAGTTCCCCGGTTAGTTGTTCCAGTTTATTTTTATAGTCGCCGCCACCGACAATGTACAGCATCAGCGAGGGATCATATGATTTCACTTTCTGCCAGGCCTTTATTATATATTCATGTCCTTTGTATTTTACGAGCCGTCCGAGGATAATGGCGTAGCGGTTCGTATCATTTTTTATGAACCCGCTGCTCTGGATATATTCCAGGTTCATGCCGTAATACACAACTTCAATTTTAGATGCTTTCGAGATCCTTCCTTTGACATAGAGCTCATAAATACCCCGGGATATAGCAACATTTCGGTTGACCATTATGCCGGACACCCGTTGCGCCCATACGGTGGACACCCGGTTCACTTTTTTTGTATTAAACCCATATTTAGCCGCGTACGCCTCATTAAAGCCATGTTTTACGCTTACCAGTTTCATTTTCCTGCAAAAAAAGAATTTCACCGCTGCCATCCAGAGATCTGCATGTATCAAATTACTCTGAACAATATCATAGCCGCCTTTCTTAACAAGTTTCTTTATCCTGAAGAGCAACCTGGCTGAAAAGGGACCATTGCCATACAACTGATGGCAAACAATACCCTTAGCCGTCAGTTGCTCCGCAAAAGATGCATTCCGCCCGGAATCTTTCTTAAAAGCCATCAGCATTTCCACCTCGATCCCTTTTTGTTTTAATGCCGGCAGGAGTTGCAACAGGTAAAGTTCGGAACCGGACATTCCATCAATATGCTGTACAAACAAGATCTTCATTTCAGCAAACGTTTATTCTTCTTTTAATCCCCGGATCAGATCGGGGTTACTTATTTTGTTTTTCGGCTTTTAACCAGTTGGCGAATTTCAGTATCCCATCCCGGAAGGATGTTTTTGGTTCATACCCAAACAACATTTTCGCTTTTTGTACTGACGCACAGGTAACGGGTACATCGCCCTGCTGTTCCGGCAGCCTGTTGACAATCGCTTTTTTCTCCAATACCTGTTGAAGAGTTTCTATCATATCTGACAGGGAGATCATCTGGCTATTACCCAGGTTCACAACTTCATAGATAGTTTTATCGTAATGAATCGCAGCTGTGATCCCGTTAACAATGTCATCTATATAGGTATAGTCCCTTTTCGTATTACCGTCACCAAAAACGGTGATGGGATCACCGGTCAGTATAGCTGAGGCGAATTTATGAATGGCCAGGTCAGGTCTTTGGCGGGGGCCGTAAACAGTGAAAAAGCGCAATGCCAGAAAACGTATTCCAAACAGATGAGCGTAAACATGTCCCAGCAATTCACCGGATATCTTCGTACTCGCATATGGACTGATGGGCTGCAGCACATGATCATCTTCTGACCATGGAAAATTTTTGTTTACTCCGTACACACTACTGGAAGATCCAAAGACAAATTGTGTGATCTTTTTTTTACGGGCAAATTCCAGTAACAGTTGCGTTCCTTTTACATTTACATCCTGGTATACCAGCGGGTCTGCAATGGAAGGCCGAACACCTGCTTTAGCCGCAAGATGAACGATCACATCAAAACAAGCGTCCGACAATTGCTGATCGTATAATGCGGGATCACGGATATCCCCTTCAATAAAGGTCACCCGCGGATCCCCCATAATCCCGAGTAAATTTTTTTTCTTTATCTCCCTTGCATAAAAATCATCAAAATTATCAACGATAGTAACAGAACAATCGTCCCCGAGTATTTTTTCAACCAGGTTACTTCCAATAAACCCCGCTCCCCCGGTAACTAAAATGCTTTTTTTCATTATTTCGTGTATGTCAAATTCCTTTTATAGCCCATCCCGGGAAAGCATTGCGATCTGGTACTCCATATATAAGCTAACCGGGACTTTTATCACTTCGCTTTGCGACAAAAAAAAGGCCCAGGTAAGCTTCCCGCTTAGTCTTGTTCATTTTCAACCTGCGGTAAAAATTTTTCCACTTTCCCATTAAACCCGGTGAAGGTTCAAAATATGAGTTTTGCGTATAGAAATGATAATAATAATCATACATTACTTTGTGGTAGCCGTGTCTCCCGATCGTATTAGCGAGTGTAAAAAAGGAATACCACTGTACATGCTCGTCATTAACCCAATCTTGCTCGTTGCTTCTTTTTGCCTGGTGGAGATAGGTCTTTCCCCATACATTGGGTGTAGTGATTATCAATATGCCGTCTTTCTTCATAAACCGTTTAATGCCTTCAAGCATTAAACCCGGGTTTGTGAGATGCTCGATCAGTTCACCGCATATAACAACATCAAACTGCTCATTCAGTGCACAACTTCCCAGATCCATAGCATCTCCGTAATAAGCTTCGTAGCCATATTTATCCCTGATCTTCTCTACATCATTTTTAAGGTAATCAATCCCTACCAGCCGGCTGGCCACGGTGTTTATCCAGCCATGTGCCCAATTGTTTTTTGCAATGGCTTCTTCGTACTGATCAGCATGTTGTACAAACCCGAAGTGCAACACCGATTTCC
>DASYLC010000405.1:0-6049 GCA_036009775.1 Chitinophagaceae bacterium | reverse complement strand
CGATGTACTTACCGATAAGGCCAATGGTTACTTTACTCTTGGGATATTTTAATTTGTCCAGGAACTCCTTCCACTTGCCCAGCTCCGGCTCATGATAATGCGTCAGGCCCAGTTTTTTGAGACAGATCAGATCCAGCTTCTCGCGCATCATATGGAGCGGCACTTCATAGATAGTAGACGCATCCGCCGCTTCGATCACCGCCTCCTGTTTTACGTTACAGAACAACGCGATCTTTTTACGGATATCCGGAGACAAAGGCTCTTCCGTACGGCAAACGATCACATCCGGATGAACGCCTTCCGAGCTTAATAATTTAACGCTGTGTTGCGTGGGTTTTGTCTTCAGTTCCTTGGCCGCTTTCAGGTAAGGGATCAGGGTAAGATGGACCACGACCGTATCTTCTTCCGGCAATTCCCATTGCAGTTGCCGTACGGCTTCCACAAAAGGTAAACTCTCGATATCACCGACAGTACCACCGATCTCGGTGATGACAATATCATACTCGCTTCCCTGGCCCAGCTGCAACATCCTTCTTTTGATCTCATCGGTAATATGCGGAACCACCTGTACGGTCTTCCCGAGATAAGCCCCTTCTCTTTCCTTATTGATGACGGTCTGGTAAATGCGCCCGGTCGTTACATTATTCGCCTGCGAAGTAAAGATGTTGAGAAACCGTTCGTAGTGGCCCAGATCAAGATCTGTTTCAGCCCCATCTTCTGTTACATAACATTCACCATGCTCATAAGGATTCATAGTACCGGGATCGATATTAATATAAGGATCGAGCTTCTGGATCGTTACCCGCAAACCTCTTGCCTGTAATAATTTGGCCAATGAAGCGGCAACAATGCCTTTGCCTAATGAAGAAGTAACACCACCGGTAACAAAAATATATTTAGCCATACAAATGGTTATTTGTTTTTCAATTGCAGTAAAAAAAAGTAATCTGAAAAGTCCCAGCCCTGGTGACCAGCGGAACTGAGTTCTGAAATAAATTCCGGGAGGTCATGCAAAGCTAAACGAAATTTCCGTGTCGTTAAAATTTCATATCCACACGGCACAAAAAATGAGTGGAAAAGATAATTTGTACTAATTGATTGGATTACAGGGGTAGTTTCGCCCGGGGTTTTTACCGGCTACCGGTACGTTTGATCCGGAGCCGGCAGCCACCGGGAGGTATACTGTCTTCCCAACTTCCCCAGGGGTTCATTCTTTCGATGTCGATCTCAATATCCCCGATATAAACAGGATCGGAATCGTTGCCGGCATGCATGGTTGTATCACCACGGTTAATAACGATATCGCAATATGCCCGCTCAAAAGCGGGATGCTCTCCTTCCACTATCCATTTTCGTCCGCACCCATTATTGATAATGGTCATATTCAACTCGCCGATCTTAAGTGTTTCCTTACTGGCAAGAGTATATCTTTTTTCGGTGAATGGTTTGGACGGGCTGCTGCAACCCGCAGTTATGATAACGGCAATAAAGACGAGTATTGGTTTCATACTTTAAATTACAAATTAACCTGTGATTGCAGTATTTTAGTATTTCAACCCCGCCAAAATGAAAAAAATACTGTCTTCGGTCCTCGCTCTTCTTTTTTTATCTGTTGCGCATGCCCAGAAGACCTATATCTGGTGCGGCACACTGATCGATGGTATTTCGAATGAAGCGAAAAAGAACATGACCATTGTGGTCGAAAAAAATAAGATCACGGCGGTAGAGAACGGCTTTTCCAAACCCGGCGCATCCGATAAAACAATTGATCTTAAAACAAAAACTGTTACACCCGGCTGGATCGATATGCATGTGCACCTGGAACATGAGACAAGTCCGACCCGCTACATGGAAACCTTTACCTATAATCCTGCTGATTATGCTTTTCTGTCCGTCCGGTTCTCGGAAATAACATTGATGAGCGGGTTTACAACTGTAAGGGATCTCGGTGGTACAGGTGTGAATATATCACTGCGAAATGCAATTAACCGCGGAATAATAAAAGGACCAAGGATCTATACTGCCGGGAAATCCATTGCCACAACTGGCGGTCATGCCGATCCAACCAACGGTTACCGTAAGGACATGATGGGTGATCCCGGTCCGGCCGAAGGAGTGGCCAATGGTCCCGATGAATGCAGGCAGGCTGTTCGCCAGCGTTATAAGGACGGCAGCGATCTTATTAAAATAACGGCAACGGGTGGTGTGCTGAGTGTGGCAAAAAGTGCGAGTAACCCGCAGTTCACCGAAGAAGAAATAAAAGCCATTGTTTCTACCGCGAAGGACTATGGTTTTAAAGTAGCTGTGCATGCGCACGGTGCCGAAGGGATGAAAAGAGCGATAAGGGCCGGTGTGAATTCGATCGAGCATGGCACGTATATGGATGATGAAGCCATTGCCCTGTTCAAACAATATGGCACCTGGTATGTACCCACACTTACCGCGGGTGCAGCTGTTGCCGATTCAGCAAAGAAACCAGGTTACTATCCCGATCTTGTAACACCGAAGGCATTGGAGATCGGGCCAAAGATCAAAGCTACTTTTACCAAAGCCTATAATGCGGGAGTAAAGATCGCTTTTGGTACCGATGCCGGCGTTTACCAGCACGGAAAGAACTGGCTTGAATTCGTTTACATGAACGAAGCAGGCATGCCGGTGATGGAAACGATCAAAGCTGCCACGATCAATGCCGCTGAATTGTTAGGAGAAAAAGACAAGATAGGAAGTATTGAAGTGGGTAAGCTTGCCGATATCGTTGCAGTGGATGGCGATCCGTTAAAAGATACGCAGGTCTTCGGGAAAGTGGTGTTTGTGATGAAGGATGGAGTGGTGTATAAACAATAGCCTTTCTTTAATGCAGTTTAATAAGGTTTCTGCTCCATTACCGCGCAGATATAAATACCCTTTTGCCATATATTAAGCCGACATTACACCTTCACTCCAAACTCCTTACTTTGAAATATTTGTCAGCTATCGTCTCCGCTTTTATAACAGCACTCATTTTTTTAGTTCCTGTTGGTGTAAATGCCCAGTATGTTTCCCCTTATGATTCAAAAGGTAGCGTGAAGACTGTCGAACAAAGAAGATTCGAGGAAAGTCAGAATAAAACCAAAATAGTGCCTGCGGTTGCCAATAAGACCAGTACCTCAGCAAAGAATACAAATAGTCCCGCTACCACATCACCTGCCCCGTCACTGAAAACAATTCTTTTCGGAGACAAAAGATATTCTTATTACGGGGACTGGGACATGAATGGGTTGTTAGAAGTAGAACGCAGCAATAAAAAAGGCTTTATTAATAAGGAAGGAAAAGAAATAATACCCGTGAAATATGACGCAGTGGGTAAGTTTAATAACGGACAGATAAAAGTTGAATTAAAGAATTCTGCTTATGGTGAAACGAGTGACTACTATGATAAAAGCGGGAAAAGGTTAACTGCTGATGAATATTCCAAAAAAGAAAAAGAAGCGGTCAAATATGTTCCGGTTTCGGATCCTTATTCCCGGTCAGGCTACGATGTTAATCAAAGTGATAACTTGCCAGCTTTCAAATATACTTTTAGTACCGGGGAAGAAGCAGCCCGGAGTTACCAGGCCCATGAGGGGTTTTTTGAAGGTCTTGCCAGGGTTAGCAATAGCCGTTATATAAATTCAACAACCAAAGCTTTTTACGGGTACATTGATGAAAAGGGAAGAGAAGTCGTGCCTCTGATATATGATAGCGCTGCTTCCCAATATTATGAGGGATTTGCGGAAGTAAAGATCAACGGCACATGGGGTTATATTAATAAGACAGGTAAAGAAATTACCCCTTTCAAATATAGTTCCGCAAGAAATTTTTCGCAGGGAAGAGCGTTTGTACAATTAAATGGGAAATGGGGATTTATTGATACAACAGGAACAGTGATAGCCCCGTTGATATATGATGTTGCCTATAGTGGTTTTTATAATGGATTGGCAGGTGTAGGACTAAATAAAAAATTGGGATTTATTGACAGATCAGGCACAGTAATAATTCCGCTGATATATGATTATATAGATCAGTTTAAAGACAACGAATTGGCAACCGTAAAACTAAATGGCAAATGGGGATGTATTGATAAAACGGGCATGGTAATAATCCCGCTTATATACGATTGGGTGAATGTTTTTTATACACCGGCTCAAAGTTGGGTAATAGTAATATTAAACGGGAAATATGGAACTGTCGACAGAACTGGTAATGTTATAATTCCAATAATCTATGATGACCTTGCTGTTACCTATGAGCCGGATGGCTGCTTCGGTTGCCCGCCGGCAGATGGGAAAATAATTGCTGAACTAAAAGGCAAAAAAATGTTTTTAGATAAAACAGGTAAAAAAATAAAAAAGTAACCCTTTACCTGGTCTTTCGCAATCTTCTTATGACTAGCCACGATCCCTTTTTTTAAAAAGATCAGAATAGTTCAATCCTTCGCGATCTTCCTGTAACTCGCCACGATCCCTTTGATCAGGGATGAACTGAATCCCTGGTGCTCCATTTCATTGAGACCGGCGATCGTGCACCCTTTGGGTGTTGTTACTTTATCGATCTCCTGTTCGGGATGCGACCCTTTCTGCAATAATAATTCTGCCGCTCCTTTTGTTGTTTGCGCGGCGATCAGCGAAGCCGTTGCGGCATCAAACCCGATCTCGATACCACCCTGTATGCTGGCCCGGATATAACGCATGGCATAAGCTGTACCGCAAGCCCCGAGTATGGTAGATGCTTCCATCAGTTTCTCATCGATGGTTACCACTTTACCCAGCGTGGTGAATAATTCGCTGACATATTTACTATCACCGGCATCCGCACGACGGCTGCAGATACAGGTCATGCTTTCCTGTATGGCAATAGCAGTATTGGGCATGGCCCGGAAAACGGGAACCGGCTTCTTCAGTACTTCATCCATTTCTGTCATCGTTACACCGGTTACTACAGAGATCAGCAGTTTACTACTGGTCAATTCCTTTTTAATAGAGCTCAGTACGTCCGCTGCCTGGAAAGGTTTGACAGCGAGGATGATCACATCGGATCTCTTTACAGCACCGGGATTATCGTCCGTTATTTCCACGCCTTTATCTTTTAGAGAACGTAGTGCAGTAACATTTCTTTTGGTCACGATAATATCCTGTGCTTTGCTAAATTTACTTTTCAGCAAACCTTCCGCGATCGCTGTTCCGAGATTGCCCCCACCTATAATGACGATTTTCTTTCTCATGCTGCTTGTTTTGGTAAAGATAAGAAGGGAAGTGCAGGCAGCTTGTTGAAAGCCAGTAGTGTCTCAGTTTGAAATGCACGCACACGGATTTTACGGATACGACGGATGAACACGGATTCATATGCTGTAAACAGCATATAAAGGATCAGTTGTCAGCTAAATATGCATTCGACCTGAATTAGCGTAGCTAAATCAATCCGTGTTTATCCTTCCGGTCCGTGTCATCCGTGTTCCTGTATTTCTTGCAATTTCAAACTGAGACACTACCTGAAAGCCGGAAGGCGGCACAAGTAATTAAAAAAACTTATTTTTAGATTTAAAACCCGGGATGAAACACAGCTGCTTACTTGTCCTTTTTCTTGTAACGGGATTTTTTTGCCTGTCGCAATCAAGAGAAAAATTAAAGGAAAAGAGTTTCAACTCCAATAATTTCAAACAATTTACTGTAGAGATAAAGACCGGGAAAAAAGATAAGCCGCCCGACGTTCATTACAAAGCGGCAAATTTTATTGACGGCCGTGCCGACAGTTCCAAACTGGGATTTACTTTAGCCGGGGCCAGCGAGGATATGGAATACCACACTATCGTATTTCCCAAACCCGCCGCTGCCTACCTGAATGAAAAGGCATCATCACTCATGAATACCGGTGACAGGAGAACAGGCGAGCTGGTGTTTGTGCTGAAACATTTATGGGTGACAGAAAGGATCATCAGGGCAGGTTATCTCAAGAGCCTGCTGACAGGACCGGTTAATTATCTATCGCTCTGTTATGTAAACAGCGATTGCTATTCTGCAGAGAACGGCCAGTA
>DASYLC010000404.1:0-17904 GCA_036009775.1 Chitinophagaceae bacterium | reverse complement strand
CAGCCGGATTTTATATTTATTCAGCCATTCACCGTAAGGTTTTTGGGAACAGATTTCTTTTTTCAATTCTTCATCACTGATAATTCTTCCTTTTTCCATATCCACCACAAACATTTTTCCGGGCTGCAATCTTCCTTTTGCCAATATGCAGGAGGGATCAACAGGTAATACTCCTGTTTCAGATGCCATGATCACCCGGTCGTCATTGGTAACGCAATACCGGGAAGGCCGGAGACCATTCCTGTCAAGGGTAGCCCCGATCATTTTTCCATCTGTAAAAGAGATAGAAGCCGGGCCATCCCAGGGTTCCATAAAGGAAGAGTGAAACTCGTAGAAAGCCCGCTTCACCGGGTCCATCTCCTCATTACCATCCCATGCTTCCGGGATCAGCATCATCATCACATGTGGTAAGGACCGGCCGGTTAAAGTGAGCAATTCAATGATATTATCAAGACAGGCGGAATCGCTTTGCCCTTCTGTAACGATAGGCAACAGCATCTCCATTTCTTCCTTCGAAAAATAAGGGCTGACAAATCCTTTTTCACTTGTCTTCAGCCAGTTTAAATTTCCCTGTAAAGTGTTGATCTCGCCATTGTGCGCAATGTAGCGGAATGGTTGCGCCAGTTTCCAGGAAGGAAAGGTATTGGTAGCGAAACGGGAATGTACCAGGCCAAATGCACTCACCACTCTTTTATTACTGAGGTCAGGAAAATATTGTCTTACCTGTAAACTTGTAAGCTGCCCTTTATAGATGATCGTTTTATAGGATAATGAAGCGATATAAAAACCAATCTCATCTTTTCGTACCGTGCTGTTGATGATGTGCGTGGAATAATTCCGAAGGATGAATAATTTTCTTTCAAAATCATCGGGGTTGGAAATATGATCGGGACAGGCGACAAAGACCTGTTCGATCTCCGGTTCTACGCTTAACGCGGTAGGGCCGATCCCATCAGCGTTTACGGGTACTTTCCTGTAGGCCAAAATTTCCAGTCCCAGTTTTTCAGCAGTCCGGTTCAGTATCTCCCGGCACTCTTCCCGTAACCGGATATCCCTTGGAAAAAAAACCATACCAGCTGCATACCGGGTAAAGGAAGGAAGGTGAACACCCAGGCGCAAACACTCATCAAAAAAGAACTCATGCGGGATCTGGATCATAATGCCCGCGCCGTCGCCGGTATTGCTTTCACAACCGCAGGCCCCGCGATGTTCCATGTTTTCCAGCACGGTCAGCGCATCAGAAATATACTGGTGAGATTTATGACCTTTGATATTGGCGACAAAACCAATACCGCAAGAGTCATGCTCGAAGGAAGGATCATATAATCCCTGGTTGCCTGCCATGTGGTGCATAATTAAATGATGAAAAACAGTCGTTACCTGTTTCCTATAGCAAGCAATCCATTGAAAAATACAAAAAAAGGTTTCAGCAGGATAACAGATCAGCCTTCTTCTTATCCACAAATTCAGTAGACTAATACACTTATATCAAATATCCGAACAACTGGTCGTTCTTGTTGATGGCGGAGAAACCGATATTGAAATCCTTCATCCTGCCCAGCAAGCGATCGTAGTCAGACCGGCATTGCAATTCAACACCCACCAGCGCCGGCCCATCCTCTTTGTTTGTTTTTTGCATGTATTCGAATCTTGTGATATCGTCGGTGGGTCCCAATACATTATTGACAAATTCCTTTAATGCACCGGGACGTTGCGCAAAACTGATCAGGAAATAATGCTTCAGCCCTTCATACTGAAGGCTCCGTTCCTTTATCTCCTGCATACGGTCAATATCATTATTGCTACCACTGATGATGCAAACCACTTTCTTTCCTTTTATTTCCTCTGCATAGTCATCCAATGCCGCTACAGACAAAGCACCAGCCGGTTCCACTACTATCGCATCTTCATTGTACAGCTTCAGGATGGTGGAACATATCTTTCCTTCGGGTACTGTCTGCATATCATCCAGTACTTCCTTACAAATAGAAAAGGTCAGATCGCCCACTCGTTTTACAGCAGCCCCGTCCACAAAGCGTTCAATGCTGCTTAAGGTTACGGGATGACCGGCTTTCAATGCTTCCACCATCGAAGGAGCGCCTTCGGGCTCAAGGCCGATAATTTTTGTTTTTGGCGACCATGTTTTGAAATAAGTACCGACACCAGCAGCTAATCCACCGCCTCCAACGGGCACGAATACATAATCAATATCGTATTGATCTTCGAGTATTTCCAACGCCACGGTACCCTGCCCTTCAATGATACGGTAATCATCGAACGGTGGGATAAATGTCATCCCATTATCAGCAGTGAATTGCCTGGCCGCGACGGCACAATCATCAAATGTATCACCCACAAGTTGTACGGTAATAAAGTCTTCACCAAACATTTTTGTTTGTTTCACTTTCTGTTTGGAAGTGATAATAGGCATGAAGACCACGCCCCGGGTATTCAGTTTTCTACAACTGTAAGCAAAGCCCTGTGCATGGTTACCGGCACTGGCGCAAACAACTCCCCGTTGCAACTGTTCCGCAGACAATAAAGACATCATGTTGTAAGCTCCGCGCAATTTATACGAACGAACCACCTGCAGGTCTTCCCTTTTTAAAAATACACTGCATTGATATTTCGCCGACAGGCCATGGTTGAACGTGAGCGGTGTTCTGTTCACCACTCCTTTCAACCGCAGGGAAGCGGATGCAAAATCAAGCTGCACAGTATGAGCCGTTACTTTGGTCATACGATGTATTGCTTTTCTGTCAACTCCGGTTGCAGTGCCAGCTTACTGAATACTTCTTTGGTCGAAGGAACAGGCGCTGGTGAAACTTTTGCCCGGGTTTTGGATTGATTCTCCGGCCGCAGGCTTCTTACCGTTTTACCTGATTGCCACAATTCACTTTCCCGTAATTCTTTCAGTTCTTCTTCCAGTTTTTCCCGGTAATCCGCCTTGCTATTGCTGTCAATAGAGCGTTGTGATTCCTTTCCTGCCGCGACGCTTTCATACAATTCTTTAAAGACCGGCGCTGTTGCATCCCGGAATTTTTTCCACCAGTCAAGAGCACCGCGCTGTGCCGTAGTAGAACAATTCGCATACATCCAGTCCATACCATTCTCTGCGACCAGCGGCATCAGTGACTGTGTCAGCTCTTCCACTGTTTCATTGAATGCTTCAGACGGAGAGTGACCTTTGGAACGAAGTACATCATATTGAGCGGCAAAAATTCCCTGTATGGCGCCCATCAATGTTCCTCTTTCACCCGTGAGATCGCTATAAACCTCTTTTTTAAAATCGGTTTCGAATAAATAACCGCTGCCAACCGCAATACCCAGTGCCGCCACTCTTTCAAATGCTTTGCCTGTCGCATCCTGGTAGATGGCATAGGAACTGTTCAGCCCCCGCCCCTGTAAGAACATTCTTCTCAGGGAAGTGCCGCTACCTTTTGGAGCCACTAAAAATACATCCACCCCTTTTGGCGGAACAATGCCTGTTTGTTCATTGAACGTAATTCCAAACCCATGAGAAAAATACAATGCTTTACCAGGCGTAAGATGCTTTTGCACCGTGGGCCAGAGAGCGATCTGGGCTGCATCGCTTAGCAGGTAGCAAATGATCGTTCCTCTTTCCAGCGCTTCTTCAATTTCAAACAGGGTTTCACCGGGAACAAAACCATCACGTACCGCTTTATCCCAGGTTTTAGAATCTTTGCGTTGCCCAACGATTACATTGATCCCATTGTCCCGTTGATTCAAGGCCTGCCCCGGACCCTGTACGCCATATCCAATCACGGCTACGGTCTCATTTTTTAAAACCTGTTGCGCTTTACTTAGGGGGAATTCCTCCCTCGTGACTACGTTTTCTTCAACTCCTCCAAAATTTAGTGTTGCCATTGTTATTGATTTTTAGTTTGGTTATAGCGTTTTATATTATTGATAGTTTGTCATACGGACTTCCCGTCTTTCGGACTTTCTGACGTTTCATCTACATAGAAAATACTTCTTCCTTCCTGTCCAAAAATTCATTCCCCATAGCATCCTCTCCCGGTTGTTTTTGTTCAAACTCTTTCAGCCGGTCATGAAAATCACTGCTACCCTTGAGAATAGCCACTCTGGCACTCCGGACGAATTCGATCAACCCATAAGGTTCCAGTACTTTTATCAGCTTGTTTGTTTCTTCCCGGTGACCGGTTGTTTCGAACACCGTATAATCTTTCCGGATAGCAACAGCCCTGGCGCCAAACTCCCTTAACAGTCTTTCCACTTTTACTTTTTCAGCAATAGCGTCGGTGCTTACTTTGTATAAAGCTAGTTCCTGCCAGACGATCTCATCCTCTGTATTGTAATAGGCTTTTAATACTTCCACCTGTTTTTCGATCTGTCGGCAGAGTTTGCTTACGACCTCTTCTGTTTCTGTTATGACGATCGTGAAGCGGTGCACACTGTCCACTTCGGTTGGAGAGGTGTTAAGGCTTTCGACATTTATCTTTCTCCTGGAGAAGATAATGGCGATCCGGTTCAGCAAGCCGACCTGGTTCTCTGTGTAAACCGTTACTGTAAATTCTCTTTTGCTCATGATCATAATTTTAATAATACAGGCCCAGATCATAATGATCTGCCTGCTATTTTAACCGTATCTCACTCACACTGCAACCCTGCGGCACCATGGGAAATACATTGTCTTCTTTTGCCACCATTACTTCGAGGAGATAAGAACCCTTGTGCTCCAGCATCTCTTTCAATGCATTTTTCAACTGTTCTCTTTTTTCAACTTTATTTCCGGCAATGCCATATCCTTTGGCAACCATTACATAATCCGGGCTGGTGATATTCACGAATGAATACCGCCTGTCATGGAACAATTGCTGCCACTGGCGGACCATACCCAGGAACTGGTTATTTAAGATCAGGATCTTTACCTCCACTCCGCTTTGCATGATCGTCCCGAGTTCCTGGATGGTCATTTGAAAACCACCATCGCCGATCACCGCGATGACCGTTTTGGCCGGTGCACCGAACCTGGCGCCGATAGCAGCCGGCAAAGCGAAGCCCATAGTGCCCAAACCACCGGAAGTGATATTGCTTTTTGAATGATTGAATTTTGCGTACCGGCAGGTTACCATCTGGTGCTGACCTACATCGGTGACGATGATCGCTTCGCCCTTTGTCAGCCCGTTCAATGAATCGATGACCTCGGCCATTGACAGATCATCGGTAGCGGGGTTCATCTCGGGTATGATACAGGTAGTTTCTTCTTCTTTCGCATATTCATTGAACGTATTCAACCATTGCGGGTAAACTTTCTGTTCCAGCAAAGCAGTCAGCAAGGGAAGCGTTTCTTTACAATCACCCCATACACCCACTGTAGCTTTTACATTCTTATCGATCTCGGACGGATCAATGTCGAGGTGAATGATGGTTGCCTGCTTTGCATATTTATCCAGGCGACCTGTTACCCGGTCATCAAAACGCATTCCCACTGCGATCAATACATCGCATTCGTTGGTCAGCACATTGGGCCCGTAGTTGCCATGCATTCCCAGCATACCGGCTGCCAGCGGGTGATCCGTTGGAATAGCGCCCATGCCCAGGATGGTCCAGGCAGCAGGGATACCGGCTTTTTCGATGAACTGTTTAAATTCTTTTTCTGCCTTACCCAGTATCACACCCTGGCCAAAGATCACAAAAGGTTTTTCCGCAGCATTGATCAATTTAGCCGCAGCCTCAATGTATTCTTTTCGCACGATCGGTTTAGGACGATAACTTCTTATATGATCGCATTTCTGGTAACCCTCATATCCGAATTTTTGCAATTGCGCATTCTTCGTGATATCGATCAGCACCGGCCCTGGTCTTCCGCTGTTGGCGATATAAAATGCTTTCGCTAGTACAGAAGGGATCTCACTTGCATCTGTTACCTGGTAATTCCACTTGGTGACCGGGGTAGTGATATTGATAACATCCGTTTCCTGGAAAGCGTCGGTACCCAACAGGTGAGCATAGACCTGGCCGGTGATACAAACAACAGGGGTAGAGTCGATCATCGCATCCGCCAAACCCGTTACAAGATTCGTAGCACCCGGCCCGCTGGTGGCAAATACAACTCCGGTTCTGCCGCTTGCCCTTGCAAAACCCTGTGCCGCATGGATAGCGCCTTGTTCATGGCGGACCAGTATATGTTTTAGTTTGTCTTCGTAATCATACAAAGCATCGTAGACCGGCATAATGGCGCCGCCGGGATAACCAAATATGATATCAACGCCTTCGGCGATACAGGCTTCCAGTACAGCCTGGCTTCCGCTGATCGTATCGGTAGGTCGCAATATCTTTTCTTCGTTTACTAGTTCCAGTATTTCCATACATTATAATTTATTGGGCTAAAGCCCCGTAACCTGAATTCATTTTCTCCAAGGATTAAACCGGTGGCAATGAATAAACCCTTTACCATGGTTAATCCATGGGCTATTCATCCGTCACGCAACCTTCACTTGCATCTTTAACCTGTTGCGCATACTTAAATAAAACTCCATTCTTTGCTTTCAACGCGGGTTGTATCCATTTTTCTTTTCGTTTTTTTATTTCTTTCTTACTGATCTGCAGCGTCAGTTTATTTTTCTTTACATCGATCCTGATCGGATCATTATCTTTTACCAGCCC
The DNA here is from genome assembly GCA_036009775.1 of Chitinophagaceae bacterium. Lineage (GTDB taxonomy): Bacteria > Bacteroidota > Bacteroidia > Chitinophagales > Chitinophagaceae > JJ008. The sequence continues at coordinate 11,253 of DASYLC010000404.1, read as the reverse complement.
GAGCAACCCGCCTTCATGTGCTTCCGGTGTGATGTGCCCGACAACAAATCCATGCGTACCGCCGCTGAATCTTCCGTCCGTGATCAGCGCAACCGATTTTCCAAGTCCCGCACCAATGATCGCTGATGTTGGTTTCAGCATCTCCGGCATACCCGGCGCTCCTCTTGGACCAGCATAACGGATGACCACCACATCCCCTTTTTTTATTTTTCCTGAATGGATGCCTTTGATCAATTCGAATTCTCCATTAAATACTCTTGCCGGTCCTTTGAACAATTCGCCTTCCTTCCCGGATATTTTTGCCACAGATCCTTTTTTAGCAAGATTGCCATAGAGAATTTGTAAATGACCTGTTGCTTTGACCGGTCTTTCCACCGGGTAAATGATATCCTGTTCATTAAAATCCAGGTCCGGAACATCCGCCAGGTTCTTTTTTAGTTTCTTACCCGTCACCGTCAGGCAATCGCCATGCAACATTTTTTTCTTCAGCAAATATTTCATCACCGCGGGTATTCCACCATGCTGGTGCAGGTCCTGCATTAAATATTTTCCACTGGGTTTGAAATCGGCCAGTACCGGTACTATATCACTGATGGCCTGGAAATCATCCTGCGTTATTTTAACTCCCACACTCTTGGCCATAGCGATCAGGTGCAGGACAGCATTCGTGCTTCCACCCAGTACCATGATCACTGTGATGGCATTCTCAAATGCTTCCTTCGTCATGATATCGGAAGGCTTTATATCTTTTTCCAGCAACAGTCGTATAGCTTTGCCGGCATCCGCACATTCTTTTTGTTTCTCTTCACTCAATGCCGGATTTGAAGATGAATACGGCAGGCTCATTCCCAATGCTTCGATCGCGGCAGCCATCGTATTGGCTGTGTACATACCACCACAGGCACCGGCGCCGGGGCAACTGTTCTTAATGATACCTTTAAAATCTTCATCATTCAACTGGCCGGCTATTTTTTGTCCTAATGCTTCAAAGGATGAAACAATGTTCAGCACCTGTCCTTTGTAATGACCCGGAGCGATCGTTCCTCCATATACCATGATCGCGGGACGGTTCAGTCTTCCCATGGCGATCAGGCTGCCCGGCATATTTTTATCACAACCCGGGACTGCTATCAGTCCGTCATAATATTGTGCTCCGCAAACAGCCTCTATCGAATCGGCAATGATATCACGGCTTACCAGGCTGTACCGCATTCCATCTGTTCCATTGCTGATGCCATCACTCACACCGATCGTGTTAAAGATCAATCCAACCAGTTCATTATCCCACACACCCTGTTTGATGACTTTTGCCAGCTCATTCAAATGCATATTGCAGGTGTTACCATCGTAGCCCATACTTACGATACCCACTTGTGCTTTTTGCAGATCGGCGTCGTTCAACCCGATCCCATACAACATGGCCTGTGCTGCAGGTTGCGTCGGGTCCTGGGTGATCGTCTTTGAGTATTTATTGAGTTCTTTCATTTAACTTTTTTGCAAACCGGCCTCCCCATCTGCCTTCCCCTCCGTTAGAGGGGAAGAATTCAATTGTTCAATGAGACATCGTGTCACGGTCTTACAATTTTTTCATTTCTATGATATATTGCTTCATTGTTACACCCTTTCTCATTTCTTATTTCTTATTCCTTATTTCTCATTTTAGGCTACTGCCTGTTCAAACCGAAATGGTTGCTCCAGCACTTTAGCTTTATACGCTTTCTGTATCACCGCTCCCAACGAGTCTTCCCAATTCAATTTAAAATCCACATTATCCAATGATGCCAGTTCCACTACTTCCGCGGCCGTACCACAATAAAAACCACTGTCTGCGCCCTGCATCACTGCGGGATTAAAAAAAGTCTCCTTCACGGGTATATCCAGTTCATTACATATTTCGATCACGGTCGCCCTGGTGATACCGGGAAGGATATTTCCTTTGGCCGGGGTATAGATCATTCCATCTTTTTCATAGAACACATTGGCACCGGGGCCTTCAGCTACAAAACCATTGCAATCGAGCAATAAAGCTTCATCAAAGCCATTGTCCTTTGCTTCCTGGCAGGCCAGGATAGAGTTGACATAATGCCCGCTTACTTTTGCTTCAATATGAAAACCGTCGGGGTTGGGCCGTCGGTAAGAAGAGGTCATGACCCGCATCTTATTGGCGAGATAACCATTCGTCCATTCCCATGCTTCGATGGCCAGGTAGGATTCTTTGCCTTTTGACAAAGACATATTCGCGGAACAGAATACAATGGGACGCAAATAGGCATCGGTGAAATTATTTTTATTCAGCACTTCATAGCTTAGCTCCGTCAGCTGTTCGGTAGCATACTGGAAAGGCATCTTCATTAATTCAGCTGAATGACGCAACCGGTCATAGTGTTCCTTAGCCTTAAATATTTTTGTCCCGTCACCAACCGGGTAAGAGCGGATGCCTTCAAATACAGCATAGCCATAGTGCAGTGACTGGCTGTACAGGTCTGTCTTTGCGGAAGCGGCTTTGACGAATTTGCCGTTGAAATAGATGACTGTGTTGTCGTTGTAATACATATCGATGTTTTAATTGCTACCGGTTTTTATTTGTCTGACGGAAACTGTCAGACAAATAAAAAACCCGCCTCGGTGGAGGCGGGTTGCTTATATTTTGAGTTTGTTAGTTCAATATCATGCACCACCTCCGTTTGAAGAAGATATAATAATCACCACGACAATAATAATTGATGCTGCAGGTCTGATGATGCTATATACTTGATTCTTCAACATAGAAGGATGTATGTTTTATAAATATACATCCGCCGTTTTAAAAAAAGAACTTAGCAAGCAATTTTATTTTAGTGATGGACGAACCATCGTTAGTTATTTTGCAATCGTTTATATGATCGTTGATTTTCTCAACTCAATATTTTCCTTTCTCACTCCACCGGAGATCTTACCACTTACGTAGTCGCTTATCAGCTCACCAATAGTAGAAGTGAAATAAAAATTGACCGGCTCGATATCCTTTGTAACAAATGAATACTCTATGGTCCAGCTTACTGCTTCCCGGACAAGCCTGGCTTCCTCTTTCATTCCAAGGAATTCCAGCATCATCGCTGCTGACAAGATAGAGCCAACAGGGTTGGCGATATCTTTTCCCGTAGCCTGCGGGTACGATCCATGGATCGGTTCGAATAATCCAAGCCCACCCGCACCCACCGAAGCCGAAGGCAATAGTCCCAGTGACCCGCTGATCACACTGGCTTCATCGCTGAGGATGTCGCCAAACATGTTTTCCGTAAGAATGATATCAAATTGTTTCGGGTTCAGGATGATCTGCATAGCAGCATTATCCACGAAGAGGTAATCAACTGCTACATCCGGATATTGCGGGGCGATATCCTGCACCACTTTTCTCCACAGCCTTGATGTTTCGAGCACATTGGCTTTATCGACCAGTGTTAATTTTTTCCTGCGCTCCGGCTTTTGGGCAAAATGAAAAGCAAGATGAGCGATACGCTCTATTTCGTCTTTTGTATAAACACAATTGTCAGACGCTTCAGTTCTCTCCTCATTCAGTTTCTTCTCACCAAAATAGATCCCACCCGTCAGTTCCCGGAAAATGATGAAATCCACATTTTCAATGACTTTACTTTTCAACGGGGACAAATGATGAAGCGAAGGATACGTAGTTACCGGCCGGATATTGGCATAGAGTTGCAATGCCTTTCGCAGCTTTAATAAACCCTGCTCAGGCCGGATCTTTGCAGACGGGTCATTATCATACCTGGGATCACCGATAGCGCCGAATAAAATGGCATCGCTCTCCAGGCAAACTTCAATGGTCCTGTCTGGAAGAGGATCACCTGTCTTATCGATGGCAGCAGCTCCCATCAGGCAATAAGTATACACAAACTCATGTCCGAATGCTTCCGCGATGGCATTCAATACACGGACAGATTGTTTCGTGACCTCAGGGCCGATGCCATCTCCTTCGATTACTGCAATATTCTTTTTCATAGTCTTATGCTCGTTGGGTTTCGAATTCCTGTATTTCTTCTTTTATACTTATTAAAAAATCGATATCGTCATAACTATTCAGCAAACAGGTCTTTTTATAACTATTAATATCAAAATGCTCCTGTTCGCCGGTAGAATTGATCGTGATCGTTTGTTTGTCCAGGTCAACAGTCAGTTCTGTGTTATTATCCTGCAGGAATATCCGTTGCAAAAAAGCATCACTTACCTGCACCGGTAATAAACCGTTGTTCAACGCATTGTTCCTGAAAATATCTGCAAAGAAGCTGGAGACCACTACCCTGAATCCATGATCCGCGATAGCCCAGGCAGCATGTTCCCTGGACGAACCACAACCAAAATTTTTTCCTGCTACCAGTATCTCACCATCGAACTGTGACATATTCAACGGGAAGTCAGCCCTTGTCTTCGATTCGTCATCATTATAATAGCGCCAGTCGCGGAACAGGTTTTTTCCAAACCCTTCCTTCGTTGTTGCCTTTAAGAAACGGGCAGGAATGATCTGGTCGGTATCTATATTCTCGATATTGATGGGAACAAACCTGGTATGTAGTGTCGTAAATGCTTTCATCTTATAAATAACTAAAAAGTTTCAATTCATAAACGATGAGCCTGCCCTTAGCCCATAGCCTACAGCCTAGTTGAATAATTCTCTTACATCCGTCACAAAACCCGTAATCGCAGCCGCCGCAGCTGTCAACGGACTTGCCAATAAAGTTCTTGCACCGGCGCCCTGTCTTCCTTCGAAATTCCTGTTGCTGGTGCTGATACAATATTTACCAGCCGGAATTTTATCTTCATTCATTCCCAAACAAGCACTGCAACCCGGCTGACGAAGCACAAACCCTGCTTCTTTAAATATTTTGTCGATTCCTTCTTCGATAGCCATTGCTTCTACCTGTTTGCTTCCCGGAACGATCCAGACTTCCACATCATCGGCCTTATGTTTTCCTTTTATAAATGAGGCTACCATTCTCAGGTCTTCTATTCTTGAGTTGGTACAACTTCCAATAAATACATAGTCGATCTTTTGCCCTTTGATAGCAACGCCCTGCTGCAAGCCCATATAAGCCAGTGATTTTGACAACCCCGAGCGGTCATTCTCATTGATCGTTTCGGTGGTGGGTATCTTTTCTGTTACCCCAATACCCATCCCGGGATTGGTACCATAAGTGATCATCGGTTCAATATCCTCTGCTTTGATAAAGATCTCTTTATCAAAAACGGCATCGCTGTCTGAATATAATTTTTTCCACCCGGCTAATTTTTGTTCCCATGTCTCTCCAACCGGAGCAAACTCCCTCCCTTTGATATAATCAAAAGTAGTTTCATCCGGAGCGATCAACCCGCAACGGCCGCCCATTTCAATACTCATATTACAAATGGTCATCCTTGCTTCCATACTTAATGCACGGATGGCAGAACCTGCGAATTCAACCGCGTAACCAGTAGCACCGCTGGCTGTTATTTTTGAAAGGATATACAATACAATATCCTTTGACACTACTCCTTTATTCAGTACGCCATCTACATTGATACGCATCTGTGCCGGTTTGCTCTGCAACAAACATTGGGAAGCAAAGACCATTTCTACTTCACTGGTACCGATACCAAAGGCAATCGCACCAAATGCGCCGTGTGTAGAGGTGTGGCTGTCGCCGCAAACGATCGTCATACCGGGTTGTGTGATCCCCAATTCGGGCCCTATAACATGAACAATGCCCTGGAACGGGTGTCCAAGGCCATACAATTCAATTCCGTGTTCGGCACAATTCTTTTTCAGCACCTCTACCTGCAAACGGCTCAACTCTTCTTTTATCGGCAGATGCTGATCAAACGTTGGTACGTTATGATCGGCCGTGGCGATGGTTTGTTGCGGCCGCAGTACTTTTATTCCCCGTTTATTCAAACCGGTAAAAGCCTGCGGACTGGTCACTTCATGAATAAAATGCCGGTCGATATATAATACAGAGGGACCATCGTCAATGGTTTGAACGATATGCTTGTCCCAGATCTTTTCGAATAATGTTTTCGGCATCTTGTTTTTATTTTCCGTCACCTGTACTACTATTATCGTCCCTTGCGTCGCGCACTTCATCGTTCTGTTAGCTATCATCTGACCTCACCCTTTGCCTCAATGAATCTTTGTTTCCGTCCCCCGGGTTAAAACCCGGGACTATTATCATATCACCCCTGCGGGATTAGCGCAGACATTGCGCCTTTGCGAAATCTTAGCGTCTTTGCGTGAAGCTTTACGCCACCGCGACCTGTATCTGGTATTGTTTCGCAATACAAGCAAGGTCATTGTCTTCTACTTCTTTTTTACTGTCTGCTACTTTCAAAAATTCATCATACAGTGCATCCACATCATTCCGGTCGAACCGGAACCCCAGTTTTTGAAAACGATAAGCTAATGCGCTTCTCCCGCTTCTTGCCGTCAGCACGATCTTCGAACTGTCCGCTCCTACTTCTTCCGGATTGATGATCTCGTAGGTCAGTGAATCTTTTAAAAATCCATCCTGGTGAATACCGGATGAATGGGAGAATGCATTGCTGCCTACAATGGCTTTGTTCGGCTGAACCGGCATCCGCATTGTATCCGATACAAGGCGGCTTAATGGGTTCAGCTGTTCGGTCTTTATATTGGTATAAAGTCCGAGATGCTTATGCTGCCGTATGATCATCACCACTTCTTCCAGTGATGTATTACCGGCTCTTTCACCAAGACCGTTAATGGTACATTCGATCTGTCTTGCCCCCGCAATGACACCTGCGATCGAATTAGCAGTAGCCAATCCCAGGTCATTATGACAATGACAGGAGATAACAGCTTTATCAATATTGGAGACATTATTTACGAGGTAAGCGATCTTCTCACCGTATTGATGAGGAAGACAGTAACCTGTTGTATCCGGAATATTTACTACCGTTGCGCCTGCTTTGATGACCGCTTCGATCACCTGTGCCAGGTAATCATTGTCCGTTCTTCCGGCATCTTCAGCATAGAATTCAACATCATCCGTAAAATTTCTTGCCCACTTCACACATTGAATGGCCCGTTGGAGGATCTCTTCTCTGGTCGAATTGAATTTTGACTTAATATGAAAATCAGAAGTGCCGATACCGGTATGTATCCTCGGTCGGGCCGCATATTTTAATGCCTGTGCCGCCACTTCAATATCTTTTTGCACGGCGCGGCTGAGTCCGCACACCGTTGCGTGCTTTACTGCTTTGGCGATATGACTTACGGATTCAAAATCGCCCGGGGAAGAAATAGGAAACCCTGCTTCGATAACATCGGCGCCTAACGCTTCGAGGTGGAGGGCCAGTTCCAGTTTTTCCCGCGTATTTAATTTGCACCCCGGAACCTGTTCACCGTCCCGGAGTGTCGTATCAAATATGAAGATCTTTTGTTCCTGCATACACTTGTTAGTTAAACACCGGGTTATCTTTGAGGAGATCATTTATCGCTTTGATCCTGAGCGCCCGGGTAAAGCAAAATAGCAAGGGCTTTTAAAAGAATTGATACCAAACCAGAAGCATTTTCCGAATGCTGAAGGACGCTATTTTATATAAAACTCTTGCCAGTAAAGAGTTTCCTTAACCCTGAATTACGATGCCTAACACGCAAACCGATAGTCTTTTTTTAATGGTCAGATCGCTGACGCGGGCTGAGAAAAGGCATTTCAAGCTCTATGCGGCGAGAAACCAAAGCACAGAGGATGCAAAATTCATCCGTTTGTTTGAAGTACTGGATACTATAAAAGAATACAATGAAGAGACCGTTCTGAAAAAAGTAAAGACCATTAAACCGGCACAGCTGGCCAATGTAAAGGCCCATTTGTACGGCCAGTTACTGGTATCTCTCCGGTTGCTCCACAGTTCGAAAAATACGGACACCCAAATAAGAGAGCAGATTGATTTTGCCAAAATCCTTTACAATCGCGGGTTGGTTTTGCAGAGCCTTAAAATTCTGGACAAGGCAAAAACACTGGCGACCGGTAACAGTCATTATATCCTGGTCCTGGAGATCCTCCAATTTGAAAAGGCCATCGAATCACAGCATATCACCCGGAGTATTAAAGGAAGAGCAGATGATCTCGTGGAGCAAACGCAATATATATTGAACCAGGTATCCGAAGTGAGCCGGCTTTCCAATATATCCCTGCTGATGTACGGGTTATACCTGGACAACGGCCATATCAGAAATGAGAACGACAGTAAGGAAACTGAAAAGTTCTTTAAAGAAAAACTGGGGAATATACAGGAACGGCAGGTAAGTTTTTTTGGCAAAGCCTACCTCCACCAGGCGTATTGCTGGTATTATTTTATCCAGCTTGATTTCGCCCGCTATTACCGGCATGCAGACAAATGGGTAAACCTGTTTTCGGATAATGATCAGACCATACGCCAGGAACCATTCCTCTATCTCAAAGGCATGCATAACCTGCTTAATGCCTTATTCATGACCGGGATGCAAGCCAGGATGATAGAAGAACTGGAGAAATTAGAGAAGTTCTACCAGTATTCGATCGTCATCAATGAAAATCTCCATACGCAGGCTTTTGTTTATCTGTACACGGCCAAACTGAACCAGCATTTCCTGGAAGGAACTTTTAAAGAAGGGCTGGCGATCATTCCCGGGATCGAAAGAAAACTGGTGCATCATACAAATTATATCGATATACACCGTGTCATGATCTTTTATTATAAGATCGCCTGTCTTTATTTTGGGGCAGGTGATAATGAAAAAGCCATTGTGTACCTGCATAAGATCATCAGCCTGAAAGTAGGCAACCTGCGCAGCGATATTCAGTGCTTTGCCAGGTTACTCCACCTGATCGCACATTACGAGTTGGGAAATACCACGATCCTGGAGTACCTGATCAAATCCGTTTACCGCTTTCTTTCCAAAATGGAATACCTGGATGCGGTGCAGAACGAAATATTCAAATTCCTGCGCCGCTCCCTGAGCAGCCGTCAGCAGGATATCCGGAAGAATTTTATTGATCTCCGTGACCGGCTGGAGAAAGTGGCTTCGAATAAATATGCGCGGCGGTCTTACCAGTACCTTGATATCGTATCCTGGCTGGAGAGTAAAATAGAGAAGAAGCCTGTTGAGGAGATCATTCAGAAAAAATTCAAACAGCGCGGGTGATTCTACTACCGGGAATTCTACTCACTGTTTCGTCAATTAATTCCCTGCCCCATTTCCATGTAAACAGAATATTTGTAAATTTTTTTTTGTTTACACAAAAAACTTTTACATGAAAAGCAAAAAACCAGGTTCCTTCCCCGATAGCTCTAGAATCCGGAAAAACAATTGGCAAAATCGCTATAAAATTCTAAAACAAGGAGAGCAACGATTTACTAATTTTAAGTAGCGTCTCAGTTTGAAATGCACGCACACGGATTTTACGGATACGACGGATGAACACGGATTCATATGCTGTAAACGGCATATAAAGGATCAGTTGTCAGCTAAATACGCGTTCGACCTGAATTAGCATAGCTAAATCAATCCATGTTTATCTTTCCGGTCCGTGTCATCCGTGTTCCTGTATTTCTTGCAATTTCAAACTGAGACACTACCTAATTTTACCTGTCAACTGCAGAAACCGGGAAATGAGATATATTTTATTACTATCCGGCAAGCTGCTCTGTTCTTTTTTCGCGTAAAAAAAAATGTATCCCCGTGCAACGCTGCTTCAAGGTCCGTTGTCAGCCTTTTAAACTACCGTTATGAAATTTTTAACCGCTGCTCTGCTAACTATTATTGTATGTGCTGTTTCCTGCACGAAAGAGAAACAATCCGATGAGAACATTATTGGCCAATGGAAGTGGGAAGCACAATACCTGGGTTCGCCGGTCAATACGCAAACGCCTCAAAATACAGGAATCCAGGAAACCCTGGTTTTTGGTGCAAATAACCATTGGTCATTAATTCAAAACGGTACAGAAATCAAGTCGGGCGATTTTATGACCTCTGTTGTAACCGGGAGGGATAATCAAAAGGTTAAAAGCCTCCGTTATTCAAGCGCTACCAATACCGATTCCACCGTTTACTATACCATTACCGGCAATGCATTGCAATTCAGCAATGATCTGATAGGAACGGTAGGGTCTGGTGCAAGGGTTTATTCAAAACAATAACTGAAACCGGTGTGGGTTTTTGAGGCCTCCGGCAGAGAATATTTATGGCTAATGGCCGGGCAGCTGCCTGCTCCGTGTCTTGTCCGGAACTTGTTCGGGATCCCCGGGCATGGTACGGATCAGTTCCGGAAGAAGTATAAAAAAAGCCTCTTCTTTTCAGAAGAGGCCGTGTCCGGAACCGTCCTATGGAATAATTAGTTCTTCGCCACATCAAATTTCCGGAAGATCGACTTCACACTGGCCTGGATCTCTTTGTTGGTCAGGTTCCTGCTGTTCACCTCGTCGGTGGTCCAACCCTGCCAAACAGTTTTATCCGTTTTTGTGTCGATCATCGAAATAGTGACAGTACCTTCCCTGATAGCCCGCTCATCCCGATCATATCCCATAAATTGCGAGGGATAGTAAAGGGTTGCGTAACGGCGGGTATAAGGATTGTAGATCAGCCTTGAAAAAGGCCGGCTGTAAACAGGGCTATTGCTTTCTTTGATGCTTTTTTCTACCAGCACATCATAGCTTAACAGCACATCGGGCCTGTTCTTCGTTTCTTTCCATCCCGTTTTTTCCAACTCTTTGTTCACGGCATCCCTGATCCTTGTTTCGGTCAGGTCATTGTTCCGGTTCTGATCATGTTTTCCTTCGCCATCCTTATCTACCCAGGCAAAGGACCTGTAACGACTGAAATCGGTATTATCGTCTTTTTCTATATGCGCTGTGGCACCACAACTTGCGAGTAAGACGACAAATGCAAAAAATCCACTCCACAGTAACAGGTTCTTCTTCATAATTTCTCCTTTTTTTTTATGTGATAAACCCTGACCTATTAACGACAAAAAGGATGCTGGGTTTATTAAGGAGATGTGAAAGTGAGAGAAGCCGTTAGCGGTTAGCTTTTAGCTGTTAGCAGAGCTTGCGTCTGCGGGGTTCACTACTGTTTACTATTGGTTGTGGGACGGGGTTACAGAGCATGGGTTATGAGCAAGGCGTTCAATTATTATTACACGGTGTAATATGAAATAAATTTGTTAAAAAAGAAGAACCGGCAGTTTGTCATAGAACGAGTCAGGCTAACAGCTAACGGCTAAT
>DASYLC010000403.1:0-9462 GCA_036009775.1 Chitinophagaceae bacterium | reverse complement strand
GGATAGAGATTGCTGCTACGCTTCATGAATGCCTTTTTTGATTGTAACTACTAAACGGTAAAATGTAACCGCCGGTTTGCCTTTTTTTGTAAAATATCTGCAAAATTACCGGATTGCCCGTTCCGGGAGCATGATTTGGATCAGTTGGCAATGGGTCAGTTTGGAATTCTTGCGTCCCATCGGGACGCTTTTTGGGTAGAATGATCCGGGGATTTAAAATAATGTCCCGTTGGCAATGTCATTAAGTTAAGGAAACGGCTAAAGCCGTTCAGGGATTCTCTGCCTTTTATAGCCCACGGTTTAAACCGTGGGCTATAAAAGGACATTACCCGTAGGGATATATTGTGCGATCCAATAAGTTGGCCGGATATATCACCTGGGGATCATCATCGATCCCTTTTTTTATTCGGCCGGAGGTTGGTAAGGCGAAAGACTTCCTGCGTGATCAGCATGCAGTTATTACCGAGTTCCTGAAGGTCACAGGATAATACTTCAATATTTAGCGGTAATCCGTTGACCATTTCCATGAATTCGATATAAAGCATATCCCGGTGGTCCACTTCCGGGGAACCTCTCAGTTTTTTAAAAAGTGCATACGCTTCTTCCCGGCTTTCGCCCAGGTCAAACCGACCGAACGGCTGCGGGCCATCCTTTGATTGAATGCTGAGGGTAATATAAAAACCGTTCGTCATACTCCCGGATGGGAAAAGGCTTGTCATAGGATCTGCCTGCAAGAAAAATGCCATTCAGTACGTGAATGGATCTCCGGCAGTTTATCCTGCAATTTTTTCAGTGTTGCTGACTTTTTGCATTTTCTGAAGGTAATCGTGGTTAGTAAGGTCGAGCGTCAGCGGGGTAATGGACACAAGCCCGTTCTCAATTGCCCACTGGTCGGTTCCTTCCTCTGCAGCCTCAAGCGGCTTTACATTGAACCAGTAGTGTTTTCTTCCCATAGGATCCACGCCGGGATAGATCATGCCATCATACACCCGGACTGATTGCCGCGTCCATATAATACCAGTCGGTGATTCGGGAAAATTTACATTGAAAAGGACGGCGCCGGGAACTTCTATAAGCAGCCGGAGAACTTCCTTTACAAAGGGTTCAAGTTTTTTAAAATCGGGCATCTCTTTCCCGACCGGTGTACTGAGTGCAATACCTTTTACGCCCAACAGGACCGCTTGTTTCGCAGCTGCAAGCGTCCCGGAATGCCACATGGAATTTCCCAGGTTAGGCCCCATATTGATCCCGGATAGCACCACCTCCGTGCTCGAATGCAGGTGGGTACCGAGGGCGACACAATCGGCCGGGGTACCGTTGACACGAAAGGCTGCCAGGCCATTAAAATCGACTGGTGAACTGCGGTAGGATAATGGTCGTGAATGGGTGACAGCATGGCCCATGGAAGATTGTTCTACATCCGGTGCCATTACCGTTACTTTCCCAAGATCTGATGCGGCGATTGCGAGTGCCTTAAGCCCCGGACTATAGATGCCATCGTCATTACTGATCAGTATATTCATAACCCGTTACCCGTATTATTGTGCCATCTTATATTTGGTATCATATTTTCAAGTACAGGGTATGCGAAAAAAAGTCATCACCCTTTTTCATAATCCCGGCGCGGGAAACGGCAACCATGAAAAACAATTTTTGATGCGGCTACTAAAAAAAGCAGGGTACGATGGGAGGTATCGTTCGGTTAAGAGTAAACGGTGGAAAAAGATCCCGCCTGGTACAGAATGCGTTGCAATTGCCGGTGGTGATGGTACCGTGAAAAAGGTAATCCGGTTGCTTGCTGCTCCGCCATATAATGACCGCGAATGGCAGATCGGGTTATTGCCCCTGGGAACAGCTAATAATATAGCTAACACGCTTGGCATTGAAGGCAAGCCCAAAAACCTTGTGGCAGGCTGGGGAAAGAAAACGACAAAATTTGATACCGGCCTTGTAAGCTGGGGTAAAAAAGAAGCAATTTTCGGCGAAGCGATCGGGATCGGGATGTTCCCGGTCCACATCCAGGAAATGACTGCGGCTGCAGACGAGAACTATATCCTTACAAACGGTTTACAGTTGTGCTCTGTTGATCTGCTAAGGTCTGCGGGAACATTTATTCCCGTGGAATGCGAACTTGAAATTGATGGCCACCAATACAGCGGCAAATACCTGGTCGTCGAAGTAATGAATATCCGGTCAATAGGGCCGAACATCGTCGTCGCACCAGGCGCAGACAGCGGCGATGGTTATTTCGATGTGGTCCTTATCGGAGAAGCTGATCGCGGTGTACTCTCTGATTATCTGTATGCGAAATTGGTTAAAGGCGCGCCGGGTTACCCGGGTGAATCAATTCGGGCGAAAAACATTCGTATTAAAGCAAAGCATAATTTGTTTCACATCGATGATGAACTGAAAGAACTTGTAAGGCCGGTAGAACTTTCCATCAGGCTGCACACTTCCAACTTATCTTTCTATATTTAATGGGCAAGGGCTTCCAATGCTGGCCGGGGATCATCCATTTTTAGATCGTCCGGAATTGTAAGGTTTGGGTTACCAAATCAGTTCAGGTTCGCACTGCCTTCGCTCACCTCTTCCAGTTCCGCTTCCCAGTTAATTTTATTTTGCGCGATCAGTGTTAAACCTTGGTCGGTCATCCGTTCTTCGTCCAGCGTCAATTGCAAAAGACCATGTACATCGTTCAGCCCGAGTAGTTTTGCATATTCAGTGAGCGAACCATATGTCGCAATTTCATAATGCTCCACCTTTTGTGCAGCCATGATGATAGCTGCATCTCTTGTCATTGAACCTTCATCGGTTTCTTCCACGATAGAATCGGCTTCTTTCAATAAGCCCTGCATAGCGAAGCACACCTTTCCTTCGGCAGGATGACCGATAATTGCAAATATCTTTTCAAGGCGCCTGACATGATTATTAGTCTGGGCCAGGTGTTCACCAACGGCAAGCGTCAGTTCGTTAGTCGTTGCCGCTGCTTCCATTTTAGGAAGAGCTACGATTAATTGCTTTTCGGCCCAGTAAATATCTTTCAATCCTTCAATGAAGAATTTAAACAACGGGGAATTCCCTTTTTCTGCACCAAAAGATACAGGTGTTGGTTTTTTGAGCGTAGGGTCTTTGATATCTTTTGCCATAACGAAAATTTAGATTAGTGAATAATTAAGCAGCCCAGGGGTCAAGTACCACCTTCACACAATTGTCTTCCTTCTTCTTGAACATTGAATAGCCATCAGCGATCTGCGTGAGCGGTAACCGGTGTGTAATGATATCGTCTAGTTTTACTTTGCCCTCCTGGACATATACCAGTAATTTGTCAATATGTTTATGCGCCGGCGCCTGTCCTGCTTTTAACGTAAGGCCTTTATCAAAGAATTGTCCTACAGGAAAATTATCGTAATCGGTCGGGTACACTCCGAGCACCGAAACAGTACCGCTTCTTCTCACCGCGCTCATGCAGGCTTCCAATACTTTCACCGACCCCTTTTCTAAATTCACGACGGCCTTTGCACGGTCCAGGAAATTCCGGTCAGGCTCAAATCCCACGGCATCAACACAGAGGTCTGCACCTCTGCCTTCGGTCATATCCCTGATTTGCCGGATAACATCCTTTCCATCTTCCCATACTATCGTCTCGCAGTGCGCGGCAATCTTTGCTTTGTCCAAACGGTATTGAAGCGTATCAATGATCACTACTCGTCCCGCACCTTTAAGCCAGGCACTTTTCGCGGCCATGATCCCAACAGGTCCCGCGCCGAAGATGGCTACTGTTTCGCCTCCCATCAGGTTACCCCAGTCAATACCGGTATACCCGGTAGGAAAAATATCGGTAAGAAATAAGACCTGTTCATCTGTTAAATTTTCCGGCACTTTTCGGGGGCCATAATCTCCATACGGAACACGGACATACTGCGCCTGCCCGCCGTCATACCCGCCATAGAGATCGGTGTACCCGAATAAGGCACCGCCCTTTTCTTTCAGCAAACCGCCCTGGGGACCGTAATGTTCGGGATTACTGTGTTCGCAGTTACCGGGATGATCATGGTTGCAGAAAAAGCAATGTCCGCAGGCAATCGGGAAAGGAACCACTACGCGGTCACCCTTCTTCAGGTTCTTCACCTGCTTGCCGGTTTCTTCCACAATACCCATGAACTCATGACCAAGTACCATCGGTCTTGGTTGGGGGATACCCCCGGAATAGATATGGAGATCGGAGCCGCAGATAGCGGTTGCGGTTACTTTCAGAATAATATCCCTGTCATCTTTTAAGATCGGATCGTCCACAGTATCGCAGGTAACTTTACCGGGTCCGTGAATCACTGCTGCTTTCATATATTATTTATTTTCATTTACAGGTGCCTGTTGTTTCTTTGTCTTATCAGCCTTTACCCGGTCAGGCATGATCTTTCCCATTGCTACATCCATTTTATTTTTTGTTCCGGAGATCACCATATCATCCCCGTTCATTAAGGCATCATAGCCATCCTGCGCTACTTTGGCAGGGTCTGCTAACTTATCTTTATCCTGCACCGCTTTTGAATCCTGCATATTGGCTTTATTGAAGAAGTCAGTATCCGTCGCACCGGGAAGTAATGCGGTCACTGTAATGTTCTGTTCCTTTACTTCACTTCGTAAGGCTTCGGTGAAAGATTGAACAAATGCCTTCGTGCCGTGGTAGACCGAATTCCAGGGACCGGGTGACTTACTGGCGATGGAGGAGAGGTTCAGTATCCTGCCTTCGCCATTTTTCAACATGTCCTTCAGGAATAATTTCGTAAGTACGATCAGCGAAGAAATATTTAATTGAACTATCGCAAGTTCTCTCCGTATATCGGTGCCGGCGAATAGCCCGTATTCACCCTGCCCGGCATTGTTAACGAGAATATCAACTTTTAGCTGCTCTGCTTTGACCTTGTCGTACAGTTCGAAGGCAGCATCCGGTTCAAAAAGATCTTTCGAAATGGTGACAATGTCAACATTTTTATCAGAAAGCTCCTGCTTCACAACAGCAAGTTCCGCTTCGTCCCGTGCAACGATGATTAAATTGTGCCCGTTGTCGGCAAAGATTTTGGCCAGTTGATGTCCGATGCCTTCTGTACCGCCGGTAATCAGGGTATACGCTCCATTAGTTTTCATACAGTATAATTTTAGATGATAAAAAAAAATCATTTGGGAAAAAGCTTCCACATTCTTAATTGAAAAAAGAACTTGTCAGCCATGAGTATGCTCCCAATGAATAACAATGATCATTTAAAATCAAAGGTTATGCCAGCCGTAAAAAGAAATAAAACTGCAGACCGGTCGGGTGTATGATCAATGACACTGTTATTAAACGATCGGCCGGAAGCGAATGGCCTGGTCTGAAATAATTGCAGTTTATGCAGACTTCGTATTAAAAAGCTGGCATTATTATTTTATCTGTTCTTAAAAACAGCTATGAAAAAAAGTTTAACCGAAAAATCACCCGGAAGGATCGAGCGTTTTGCAGGGGTAGTATCCAAAGGGGCGGGCAGCACCGGCGCATTTATCGTTGCCCTCGTACTCGTTGTGCTTTGGGGTGTTACGGGCCCACTCTTTCACTTTTCATCCGGATGGCAACTGGTGATCAACACAGGCACCACGATCATTACATTCCTGATGGTGTTCCTGATACAAAAAGCGCAGAATAAGGATTCACTCGCGATCCAGTTAAAACTAAACGAACTGGTGGCGGCACATGAATTCGCCAGCAACCGCCTCGTCAATGTGGAGAATATGTCAGAGGACGAGCTAAAGGTCATTCAAAAGTATTATGGCAAGCTCAGCAACCTGGCCAGCAAGGACGAGACCTTGCAGCAGTCGCACTCCATTGAAGAAGCCGGGGATTCAAAGTGAAATGATATGTTTTTAGGATTAAGGAATCGGGCGGATAAAAAATTCGAACAACAGGACAGACCATCAGAAAGCAGTCGTGAATTTATTTCCCCGCACGATTATAAAAAAATACGGGTGACTGGCCTGCATTTTGTTGGATTCACAGCTAAACTCTACACATGAAAAAAATAGCCTTTGCTGTTGCAACATTTGCGATTTTCATTGCATGTAACAATAGTTCTGAAAAAAACGAAACCGGCGATACGTCCGTGGTGGATAATATACACCACCCCGACGGCACTGTTCCGGTAACCGATTCCCCGGGAAATACCACAGTAAATGATACGGACCGCGAATTTGCACTGAAAGCAGGAATGGGCAATACAGGAGAAATAGAAGCAGGTCAGTTGGCCGTTCAAAGAGCAAACGGGAATGACGTTAAAGAGTTTGGAAATATGATGATAAAAGATCATGGGGATGCGCAATCCAGGTTAAAGGGGATCGCAGCTTCCCTTTCCCTGAACGCACCTGATTCAGTTGACCAGGAACACAAAGACCTTAAAACGAAACTTTCAGGCCTTTCGGGTAAGGCTTTTGATAAAGAATATATCACGGCGCAGGTAAAAGATCATCGTGCAACCGTCACTTTGTTTGAAAAACAAATTAGCAGCGGTACCAATTCGCAACTGAAAGAATTCGCGACCTCTACACTTCCGCATATAAAAATGCACCTGGAAAAAGCGGAAGCCCTGCAGGCGGCTAATAAATAAAATGAACGATCATAGTATCATACCCGCTAAACAAAGCGGTAAACAGGTAGACCTTTTTGAAGAGGTTGAATTGGCCGATAGTAGGGAGGCGGCGGACATCTTCGCAGGTGCCCGCCGCAAATTATTACACCCGGTGATCTGGAAACCGATGACCGGGCAATTGGCTGCAGACTTCGCCAAACCAGATCCCCGGGATAAGCGGGAAGTTTTAACAGGCGATTATATCCGTATTGATATACCGGCGCCCGGACTTTCAGCAGGCGATGGCCATGACTGGGTGAAAGTGGAAAGCAAAAAAGAAAACATTGATCCGGGTGCAGATGAAAGCCTGGCCCTGACTGTAAA
Organism: Chitinophagaceae bacterium; assembly: GCA_036009775.1. GTDB lineage: Bacteria > Bacteroidota > Bacteroidia > Chitinophagales > Chitinophagaceae > JJ008. The sequence goes on along the minus strand of DASYLC010000403.1, from coordinate 2,485 downwards.
GGTTTGCGAGAACCCCGGACACCCGGAAAAGGGAGTCGCTCATTTTTTCGCTGAAGGGGCCACTTCCACTTTTATGATCATACGCAAAGGCAATACTATAAGGGCATCCTATCATGGTCGCAACGAAAAGCCAAACCTGGATAATCCTGCATTGGGTGACAAGATCAGGAATGCCGTGGTCGCTATCGGGGCAATGGCGGGTATCTCGGAGTTGCAATGGAAAGCTTTTCTGAAAGGATTGCTTGCCGGGCAGCAGGATCTTTAGATTATGCAAAGTAGGGTCAACACTTTCCTGTTATTGCATACCCGGAAATTTGATCCCGGCTTCCTTTAAATTAGTCATCAGTTTTGCATTGAGCGCAAGCTTTGTATCGTAAAAACCATGGGCATTGGTCCATACATTGATGGTAATGATATAGCGATCATTGTCGAACAGGGAAATTCCCGCACGCCACGCGGGCTCGGGCAAAATATCTTTTGATGCTTCAATCGTTTTTCCAATAATGGATTTCACTTCTTCGAAGTCGGCCACATACGGCAACCGGATATCGATATCGAGCCTGCGTTTTCCTTCCCGGCTGAGGTTCATGACCACGTTGTTGGACAATTGACCGTTGGGGACGATCATCGTACGGTTATCAAACGTCAGGATAACAGTATAAAATAACTGGATGGAGGTTACGGTGCCTTCCTGGTTCTGAGCGGTTATATTATCACCTACGCGGTAGGGTTTCAGGAATAAAATTAAAATGCCGCTGACGAAATTTTGTAAAGTTCCTGATAACGCAAGCCCTGCAGCTACCGTGAGACCCGCCATGATCGCGGAGAAAACGGTAAGTTTTAAACCGGCAACCTGCAGGCAGATAACGAACAACATCACCTGCAGGATGATCGCGACAAGGTTTTGTAAAAAGTAGCGGATGGACGGATTTACACCTTTTCGCGCAATCGCTTTCTTCACCCAGCGGTTAAGCAGGCGTATCAGTAATATACCGGCAATAAAAATAACGATGGACAGGGCGATGCCCGGTCCGTAGATTAGTATCCAGTTGTGGATGCTGTCATAAATATCCCCCCATTTTATATCCATAGAAATTATTGATTGATTAATACGCTTACCGGAAATTTTGCCAGCAGGCTTTTAATATCTAACTGTGTTCCCTGGTGGGTAATACCGGTAAAAATATCTTTCCAATCCGCGGGCGCCTGCTCCGGCAGGATCAATTGAAGGTCCTTCTTCCTGTCTGCTACGATACCCACCGGAAGCACCATCAGGATCCAGGTTTCTTCAAAGTGGCGCAGGTAGGCGATGGCGATACGGTCACTGCCTTCACTGTAAACAGGAATATATTCCCCCTGAAGAAAAAGTTGTTTATATTTTTTTCGCAATTGTAAAAGCTTCGTGGTAACCAGTAACTTCTGTGCACCCACCGCATAATTTTCCTTTGCCCATTGATGCATTTCCTCCATACTATCCTTCTCCTTTACTTTTAAGCCGTGTAGTAATTCCCGGCGCAGCCGGTAGTCAACGGGGCGACGGTTATCGGGATCTACATAGCTCAGGTCCCAGAGTTCACAGCCCTGGTAAATATCAGGGATGCCCGGTGCCGTACATTTGATGACAACCTGCACCATCGTGTACGTATTGGCATAGCGGATGATCTTTTCCACAAAGGGTAATAACGAGGGCAAATAGGAGTGCGAGGGATTCAGCAAATGGTCAATAAAATCCGTACACGCTTTTTCATAGGCCAGGTCCGGGTTTACATGATCGCTCATGAGCTTTGACTCACGCAGCACTTTTATAAAATATTTCTTCGTACGCTCCACGAATGACCCCGTTACCCGCAGGTCTTCCGGGAAACCACCGGTGATAGCCTGGTAAAGGAAATATTCATCATTGATAACAGGGGCGGGCAGTTCACCGGTACTCTTGCGGTATGGTTCATTCATTACCTGCCATCCGGCAACTAATGTCGCCCACTCCGGAGCCAGCTCGCTGAGAATATTGATCCGGATACGATTGTCTTCTCCCCGTTTGGTATCATGCGTCGAAGTACAATTGAATGAAAGTGAATTTTTGATAAGCCGTTCCTGCATTTTTTCATGGAACTGGCGGACCGGGATGCCGAGCACGCAGGGCTGATCGCCGACCTCGTTATGGGATATCAGTGCATTATACTGGTAAAACGTAGTATCCTCGATGCCTTTGGCCGCCAGGGGACCTGTAAATTGCATCAGGCGCTGGGCAAACAACAAACGGTTCTGGTTCCGCACAGGGTCGGCATCGGGTTCGAACAACTGACGAAGTATACCGAAATGGTAATTGTATTCAGGGTGTCTCTTCGCCGCGTCCACAAACGCATGAACGATCAGCTGCTCATCATTTATCTCTGCCGGCAGTTTTTCAATGTATACCCGGTAAACAGGGAAGCAGGCCATGAAAATACCCAGGGCCATCTTAAGATCGGGTAACCGTATATCA
>DASYLC010000402.1:0-1783 GCA_036009775.1 Chitinophagaceae bacterium | reverse complement strand
CTCTCGATGCCAGTTCGTAGCTGATATTACCCGTACCACCAAACAGGTCGAGCGTTTTCAGTTCTTCAAAATCAAGATGGTGCTGGAGTACATTGAACAGGCCTTCCTTGGCAATATCCGTAGTAGGCCTTGTATAGGGCATATCGTTGGGTGGATTGAATTTCCTCCCTCCATGTTCACCTCCTATGATGCGCATTTGGCCAGGTCATTAAGTGTAGTAAAAAAATGCGCCGGGTATTCACTACCGGCTTCCCAATCAGCGTCCCTGAATGCTATATGAATAAAATATTGATACAATTCCCGGTATAAAGAGGATTGTTTATCGACCAGGCCCGAAAGTTCTACCACCACTTCCTGTTGTGACAATGAGAATTGCCGGCAGATCTTTAACAAGTAATACAATACATCATCGGGTGTTGAATAAGGAAAGCATTGTGCCAGTAAAAATTTTCCGCCCCCGGCCACCATGACCGTAAGATCATCTTTCCGGAAATCAACCAGCAGCATACCCCCTTCCCGGATTGTATGGATCGTTCTTATTTCGAGTGAATACTGGTGCCGGTACTTTGCAGCCGGGAATTTTTGACTGAGCCATTGTTGTATCTCTTTGGGCACTGCATATATTGTATTGAATTGCCAGCCCGAGACCTGTTCGGTAATGATATTTTCACCACTGTTGTTGTCTCCGTTCAATAAAAGGGTCGCTTCTTCCTGTTTGTAAACAGCAGCCGGAACGAAAAGACCGTCCGGGAAATCATAGGCCACCTGGCATTCGTAAAAGGAATTAGTAAGGGATGGATATGCTGCCAGCCAATTGGACAATTCCTTTTCATCCCAGCGATCGGCAGAGCAATAGGCCAGTTCGTACAATTCAGAACCGGATTTATTACTGATGGCGAAACAACCGTGCTTCTCTCCCAATCGTATGGACAGAACCTGCTGTCCGCTTGCGTTAGTATTTTGCGATATATGGAATAATTGTTTCAAATTTTGTTTTTGCCGGCGTGCAATAATAGCTAAAAAATTAAATATCGTAGGTTTGCCCGCCCTTATTAAACCATTTATTTCCAATTCTGTTGATACCCCGACAAACTCATGGCCGGAACAAGTACACATAGCGATCTGCAGGTTGAGATCAGCAACCGCCAGATATTAAAAATGGCATTACCGATCAGCCTGGCGATGCTTATACCGCAACTGAATTTCGTAACCAATACGATCTTCCTGGGGCAGATCGGTGATGGCGTGACCGCATTAGGCACTGCGGGTATTACCGGGGTTTTTTACCTCATTTTTGCACTGACCGGTAATGGATTGAACAGCGGCTTACAGGGCTTACTCGCAAGGCGTGCCGGGGAAAACCGTCCTGCTGAAATTGGAAAACTCTTTATGCAGGGATTATGGATCGCCTTATTCTTTGCGATAGGTGCTATCCTGCTGACCTATCTCTTCGCCCCTGCTTTTCTTACGTCAAGTCTTCATTCCGATGTGGTGAGGACTGAAGCGATCCGCTTCCTGAAGATCAGGGTATGGGGCGTGCCGTTTTTGTACTTTTTCCAAATGTGCAACGCTTTGCTGGTTGGTACGAATAACAGCCGGTATATGAAATACGGATTCTGGACCATGGCCGGGTTGAATATTTTTCTTGATTATACACTGATCAAAGGTCGCCTGGGTTTTCCTGAACTGGGCTTCGATGGTGCCGCCTATGCATCTGTTATTGCTGAAATAGCAGGGATGGCAGTCGTACTGGGGATCATTTTTTATCAAAAGCTCAACCACC
>DASYLC010000401.1:0-7711 GCA_036009775.1 Chitinophagaceae bacterium | reverse complement strand
GATGGTATCCTCGATGCCAATGATAAATGTCCTACTGTTCCGGGTCTTGCCAAATACGAAGGTTGCCCGATACCCGATACGGATAAAGACGGTATCAATGATGAAGAAGATAAATGTCCTGCTGTTCCGGGTCTTGCCCGTTACCAGGGTTGCCCCATACCGGATACAGATAAAGATGGCATCAATGATGAAGAAGATAAATGCCCGACCGTATTCGGACTTGCCCGCTACCAGGGTTGTCCGGTACCGGATACTGACGGCGATGGTGTGAATGATGAAGAAGATAAGTGTATCACGATCCCCGGCCCGAGAGAGAATTTTGGTTGCCCGGTCATTCCACCGGAAGTGAAGAAGAGAGTGGATGTTGCCGCTAAGAATATCCTGTTCATTACCGGTAGCGCCAAGTTGCAAAAATCTTCCTTCAAGGGGTTGGATGATGTGGCGAAGATCATGACCGAGAATCCCGGTATGAGCCTGAAGATCGATGGCCATACGGATAATGTTGGTAAAGACGATTATAACCAGACATTGAGTGATAACAGGGCCGCTTCAGTGAAAGCCTACCTGATCAGTAAAGGTGTTGATGAAAGCCGTATCACTTCAGAAGGTCATGGTGAGACCACGCCGATCGCTGATAATAAAACAGCAGCTGGTCGCCAGCAGAACAGGCGTTCTGAAATGACATTGAGTTATTATAAATAAGAAGATTTGTCCGGTAATAGAATGTCCCCTGGTTATTACCAGGGGACATTTTTTATGGTGTTCCGATCAAAATTTTACATACCGGCCGGTCAGCTCTTTATCGATCCCTTTCTTTCTTGCTTTGTTGCCTGCTTCCTTAAGATGAATTCGAAGATACTCATCCAGCCCGGCAGGTTACTTTCGCTGATCTCGAATAGCCAGGCCAGTGCCAGCCTGTCCTTTGGAAAACCATTGGGTTTGGTCAGCCCATCATTCGCTAAACCATACCCGATCTGTAAGGATTGTTCAAAACCGCGGCTGGCCGGCCGGAGTTCTACTAAGAATTTGCAGGATTGGCCACTCCTGTTGCGGAAGAGATGGTTAATGTTTGGATGAGCTGTAGCTGACTGACCCGGTTGCAGTTTATGAAGGGTCTTGCCGAGTTGCACTTCCATTTCTCCTTCGAGGCAATCAAATTTCTCCGCATAGATCTTGTGATAATGCAATCCTACGCCACCGCCATCGGCGAGTTCTACTTCTACCAATGTGTATTCGCCGTTGGTGTCTGCATGCGTCTTTAAAAAAGTTACGTGATATTTTTGTACAGGGTTATATATTTTTCTTTCCAAGGACTATGCGATTTGGTGATTATCGTTTCAGGACAGGAATTGTTTTGGCTATACCTTCTCCCGAGAATTTTACATAGAGCCAGCCTGCAGGTAAATAAGACGGCAACCCGAGCGGGAAACGGTTTGTCCCGGCCAGTACCGGTTGCGGGATATCACGCAGCAATCGTCCACTGACATCATATACCCGGATGCGGATGGTTTGATTGGTGCTGCTCACCACTTCTGCCGTGTAAGAACTGTTGCCGAAAATATTGGAATACAACCTGACCGATTGACCGCGGGTATCGAGCGGAACGGTAACGATAGCAACAGTTGAGTATTTGAAGCTGCCATCGGCATTCACCAGCTTTACACGGTAATAGATCGGTTTGTTGAAATAAGAAATATGTATATCGATAAATGAATAGTTCAGTGTACTATAAGCCGTACCACCGGACACAATTTTACCGATACTGTCAAATGAAGCACCATCCAATCCTCTCTCCACCACGAAATACGAACTGCCGGCTTCATAGATCGTCTGCCAGTCCAGCAGGACATTGGAACCAGAAGGAGTCGCGGTAAGAAAAACAAAATCGACAGGCAGGGTAATAAAGCCTGAATAATTCACCAGTCCCAGGGTGCTAAGATCCGGTGTATGAAAGATCCTGGTTTCCACAACCGCAGGGTCATTCGTGTTCCAGTAATTATTCTGTGCCATGATAGGATCGATCGTATTATTGTACAGATCGGTGTGAGGTGTATTCAGGTTATTGTTGTTGATGAACCGGTTCTTCCCGTTATCGGATGTATCTGCGTTCGTAATATTTCCCAAGTTGGGTTTGGCCCTGTTCTGTATGGTGATACCCCATAAATTGGCGGTGAATGTATTACCGGTTACGATAGCGTTCTGCTGACTGCTGGCAGTACCACCGGAAAAAGCAATACCACTGCCCCCCAGGTTGGGATCGCCCTGTGTATTGTTACTGTCGATCACATTATAACTGATCATCGTATTGATATTCGAACCTCCGTTGAACGTGATGCCATAGCGGTTGTTCCTGATCACATTCCCTGTAATAAGTGCCTGCACATTGCCGATCGGGAGAAAACCGATAGCACCTGAGTTGGTAGAGGCACGAAGTAATTGGTTGTTGATGATCTTAACGGTGTCTGTACCGGATGTACCCAGGTTGATCTGGGGTACATTCTGGTTCAGGATATTGTTGCCCTGGAAAAGACAACCGGTTATCACCGGTGCATTGGCGATATTGGCTCCTCCCTGGATCGCGGCCCGCTGGTTATCGATAAACTGGCAATTGCGGATAATAGGGTTGGAACGGAAAAGCGATATCGCTGCATTTCCAAAAGTGGTCAGGGGTGAATTGAGCCTGAAAATACAATTCTCAATAAGCGGGTTACAATCAAATAAGCGTAACGAATTGGCATATTCAAAGGTCAGCTTTCTTAATACCGAGGCATGACTGGAATCTATACGCATACCAAGATACCGGGTAGCCGTGTTTTGCGCGGTAAAGGTCACGTTGTTCGGGGGATTGATCAGCAGGACCCCGTTCACATCAAAATAAGTGTTGGCAGCGAACTTTACCGTGGCATCTACCGAGATGGACAGGGTATCATTTTGCGAGATGAAAACGGTATCATTCACATTGTACACACCTGCGCTGAATGTCACATCGCCCCCGGAATTGGCAACAAGATTATCCAGGGTCCAGCGGACACCTGTTCCTGGGGTGAAATAGTTATTGGCAAAAGCGTATGAGCTGACAAGGACAAAGAGGCTGATCAGGAAGCAGTTTTTTGTTTTCATGCCTGGGGTTTTAAATTGGTGCAAATCTATTAACTAATAAGTTTCGTACAAGCCCCCGCATTAAAGCCACTGAAAATCATGCTCTAACAAACCAATAAACAGTGTTTTTTTCTTGCATTTTTTTCCTACCTTTGCGCCGCCATTAGGAAAAGATATAGTGCAGGAATTAACAGGTGGGTCCAGGGTCTTTTTTTCAAGTGGCGGTCTATGAGAGTCTAATCGACTATATCAGCTTTGCTCCCGCCCCCGGGATGTTGTCTACAGGCTGATAATTTTTCCTCCAACAGCTGAATAGTGTTCTGAACGATGAAGTGAGTGACACAACAGGCGATGAGCAGGGAACCGAACGACGACAAAAAATCAAATAGTAAATCTTAAATACTCAATCTAAAATAAAATAGTAGTCATGGCTGACTTAAAATTTCAAAGAAACTTTGGTATTGCCGCTCACATCGATGCGGGAAAAACAACGACGACGGAACGTATCCTCCGTTATACAGGTATGATCCACCGTATTGGTGAAGTGCATGATGGCGCTGCTACTACCGACTGGATGGAACAGGAAAAAGAAAGAGGTATCACGATCACTTCTGCGGCTGTTAGCTGCCAATGGAATTTCCCTACCAATAAAGGCAAGGAATATGCGGATACAAAAAAATATTCTTTTAATATCATTGATACTCCCGGTCACGTGGACTTTACCGTAGAGGTAGAACGTTCTATGCGCGTACTGGATGGTTTGATCGCTTTGTTCTCCGCGGTTGATGGTGTAGAACCTCAATCCGAGACCGTATGGCGCCAGGCTAACCGTTATGGTGTTCCGCGTATCGGGTTCGTGAATAAAATGGACCGTGCCGGTGCTGACTTCCTGATGGTGGTTAAGCAGGTAAAAGATATGCTGGGTTCAAAAGCTGTTCCCTTGCAATTACCGATCGGCGCTGAAGATGATTTCAAAGGTGTGGTGGACCTGATCAAAATGAAAGGCATCATCTGGCATATGGAAACAGAGGGAATGACATTTGATGAGATCGAGATTCCTGCGGATATGCTCGAAGAAGCAAAAGAATGGAGAGCAAACCTGGTAGAAGCTGTTGCGGAATATGATGATAAGCTGATGGAAAAATTCTTTGATAACCCGGATACGATAAGTGAAGATGAGATCCATGAGGCTGTTCGCAAAGCAACGGTTGACCTGAGCATTGTTCCGATGATGTGCGGTTCTTCCTTTAAGAATAAGGGCGTTCAGACTGCACTGGATGCGGTTTGCCGTTACCTGCCTTCGCCGATCGATATTCCTGATACCATTGGTATCAACCCGGATACCGGCGCAGAAGAAACACGTAAAGCAGACCCGAAAGCACCTTTCGCCGCATTGGCTTTTAAGATCATGACCGATCCGTTCGTAGGTCGTTTGGCGTTCTTCCGGTGCTATTCCGGCCATTTGGATGCCGGTTCTTATGTATTGAATGTAAGAAGCGGTAAGAAAGAACGTATCAGCCGTATCATGAAGATGTTTGCCAATAAACAAAACCCGATCGATTTTATCGAAGCAGGTGATATCGGCGCGGCAGTTGGATTTAAAGAGATCAAGACCGGTGATACATTGTGTGATGAGAATCACCCGATCGCCCTGGAGAATATGTTCATACCTGAACCGGTTATCGCTATCGCGATCGAACCAAAGACACAGGTGGACGTAGACAAAATGGGTATGGCGATCGCTAAACTGGTAGAAGAAGATCCTACACTGCGGGTGAATACCGATGAGGAAACAGGACAGACCATTCTTCGCGGAATGGGTGAGTTGCACCTGGAGATCATCATCGATCGTATGCGTCGGGAGTTCAAGGTTGAAGTGAACCAGGGTGCACCACAGGTAGCTTATAAGGAAGCATTTGGTATCAGCATCGAGCACCGTGAGACATTGAAGAAACAAACCGGTGGTCGTGGTAAGTTCGCTGATATCATCTTCGAGATCGGGCCAGTTGATGCGGATTGGAAGGCGGAAAATCCTGATAAACATTTCCAATTCGTCAATAAAATCGTGGGTGGATCTATTCCCAAAGAATTCATCACCCCGATCTCTAAAGGGTTTGAACAGGCGATGACAACCGGTGTATTGGCCGGTTATCCTGTTGACAATATGAAGGTCCGGATATTTGATGGCGGATTCCACGCCGTTGACTCCGATGCGATGTCATTTGAGTTATGCGCTAAACAAGGTTTCCGTGAAGCAGCCAGGAAAGCAAAACCAACATTGCTCGAACCGATCATGAAAGTGGAAGTCATCACACCGGCCCAGTATATGGGTGATGTGACAGGCGACCTGAACCGTCGCCGCGGTATGCTGGAAGGTATGGATACCCGTGCAGGGGCTGAAGTGATCAAGGCGAAAGTTCCATTGAGCGAAATGTTCGGGTATGTGACCCAGCTTCGTTCATTGTCTTCCGGCCGTGCTTCGAGTACGATGGAATTCTCTCACTATGCTCCGGCACCAAGCAATATCGCTGAAGAAGTGATAGCGAAGGTGAAGGGGAAAGTGAATGCGTAAGCTTACCCGATGTTTATAATATCAAATCCTTCCGCCGGCTGGTGGAAGGATTTTTTTATTGACAATAGGGGATAAATCTTATCTCTCTCATCAGGATGGCACTGTGTTTGCTGAACATAATGAGAAACCAACTCCGTTTTTAGAACCAATTTTCTTCAGGTTAAGGCCTGGTAGTGAAAAACACTTGCTCAAAAGGTTAATTAAGGACTCAATTATTGGGTCCTTAATTTTTTTGCAAGAGGGTCCCGGAAAACATAGACCATGCCGGCTAAAGAGCAGAGAAGACTGATAAGGTAAAAAAGTATACTTATCACAGGAGAAATATTCTTATCAAGTCCGAAAAGGAGAGCGCCTTCAACGAAGACAAATTCCCTGATGCCCAGCCCGCCACCCACCGTCAACGGTAATACGGATGCTACAGAAGAAACAAGAAAAATAAATATGTATTCTGTTTCCTGTGCCGGTATTCCCAGCGCTGTCATGATCAGGTACACGCAGATCGCCTGGGCAAGTTGTACAATGATCCCGAGTAACAGCGTCAGGAAAAAATCACGGGTAAACTCTTTCATCCAGCGCTGCACTACATAATATACCAGGCCAACAGCCAGCAAGGAACCGCCAATGATGAGTGCGACATAAAGGAGCTTTTCGATCACCAGGGTGCTGTATACTGCTAATATCAAACCGAGGCCCAGCAAGCCGCTGAAGCGATCGAGCAAAACCGCGGAGCTCGTTTTTTTATAAGGAGCGCTGAATCTTTTCCTGAGCAGGATCACTTTATAGGCATCGCCTGTAATAGAGCCCGGGAGGAATAAATTATAGAACATTCCCAACCAGTAAAGCCTTAGATTTTGCAGGAACGACAGGTGAATGCCAATATTCCTGAAATAAATATTGAGGCGGATGGCTGAAATGATCTTGGAGAAAATAAATGCGAGTAAGGCGAGGAAAAGCCAGGACCAGTTGGCTGACCGGATGGCCTGCCACGCTTTGGTGAAATCGATCTTACCGGATACATACCAGAGACAGGCAACGCTTATTGCTATTTTCAGCAACAGCTTTATTCCTTTGCTGGTTTTTGATTCTGGCCTGGGTTGGTCTTCCATTCCTGTTTGAAGTTGTTGCAAGTAAATCGAAAATGATGATAAAAAGAATTTTAGGTGGCTGCCTGGGCCGGAACCGTTTCCCTAAAGTAATTACCAGGACAAAGACAGGTGATCCGGTATCTTTGCCGGATTGCGAAAAAGAGGGGAACCGCTGGCAATAGTCATTTCGGACAGGTCAGGCTTTACCGAGGATTTCAACGCTATAGATCCGTTTGTAAATCAATAGAGTATAACGAAATATAGTTGTTTTTAAGAAGTTTGTCCACAACCCCAAAAATTATTCATAACTATTTGGATGATATGGGTCTCACCCCTACCTTTGCACTCCCAAAAGAAAATTGGGTTTTCACACATGTCGCAGCGAATCAGAATCAAATTACAGTCTTACGATCACAACCTGGTTGATAAATCAGCGGAGAAGATCGTAAAAACCGTACGCAGTACAGGCGCAGTTGTAACAGGACCAATTCCTTTGCCTACCCGTCGTAAAATATTTACTGTGTTACGTTCACCCCACGTAAATAAGAAAAGCCGTGAACAGTTCCAGCTGGCTACCCACAAGCGTTTGCTGGATATTTACACGTCTTCATCAAGGACCGTGGATGCATTGAGTAAGCTGGACCTGCCCAGTGGTGTGGAAGTTGAGATCAAAGCTTAGTACCCGGTCCCCTTCAAGGGAGTACCGGATTAGTTCTTATAAATTTAAAATATTGCTACCTCTCAATCGCTGTCTTCGGGCAGTTGAAAAAAGAGCTCTGGCTTACTAACATAAAACAAGCCATTCAGGGTTTGTTTACTGCCGGTACTTCCCCATAAAGGAAAAGGTCGGTGGCAAACGGGGATTGAAACGCCGTGGTTCATGTCACACGAACCGCATACAGGCGATGTCCCAATAATCCTGCAGGTATAAATTGTACATACAATGAAAGGCATT
>DASYLC010000400.1:0-2865 GCA_036009775.1 Chitinophagaceae bacterium | reverse complement strand
GAAAATAATTTTGCCCCCTGGAAATTCAGCCCGGATGAAAGAGATAAATGGGCGGAAGAAATGCAGGCTTAAAAAGAATTTCAAATTAGTTGAGCCGGATGAGACACACAAAGAAGTTAGTTTTCAGTTTTTCCTTCACCTTTCTTGCCTGTTGCACCCTCGTAACTATTTATTCTTCCTGCGGCAATCATCTTTCCAAAAACCGAACTGCTGTCGATATCCCTTATCCCCTGGCCAATCCTGATTCAACCCCATTACGATTTTTACCGGCAACCGTTTCCTCCGACTCCCTTGATTTTGGTTCCACCTTTTCACCGGATGGGACGTCTTTCTATTTTGCCAGGTCAGAAAATAAAAAACTGCGTATCTATGTAACAGCTCATGATGGTAAAAACTGGACAATACCCCGGCTTGCACCATTCACAGAAACCCTCTATTCACAGGCAGATCCTGCTTTTTCTCCTGATGGCAAACTGTATTTTATTTCAAACAGGCCCAAAGACACGGCTGATACCCAACCGGACTATGACATATGGTTTATCTCCGCTTTACCCGGCGGTCAGTGGTCTGCGCCGGAAAACCTGGAACCGGTAAACAGCGACAGTAATGAGTTCTATATTTCATTTTCAAAAAATGGCACCCTTTATTTCTCTTCATCCCGGGCAGGCGGGTTTGGCGAGGAGGATATATACATAAGTAAATTCAATAAAGAAAAATTTGACGCTCCTGTAAATGCCGGTGCAACGATCAATACAAAAAGATCGGAGTATGATCCCGGCATTTCGGCTTCGGGATCTGTCATCGTTTTTGCTTCATCTAACCGCGATGACGGGTTTGGCGGAGCTGACCTTTATATATCTCAACGGGCAAAAGATGATACCTGGAAACCGGCGGTCAACCTGGGGAATCGCTTTAATACAAAGACCAGGGAATACTGCCCTTATTTCTCACCCGATTCAAAATTCTTCTTTTTTAGCAGCGAAGGTGATATCAAATGGGTCGATGCACGGATACTGGAAAAGCAGGCAGGTAAATTGTAATTATTAAATACTACGAAATGAAACTCGATTCTTTCTCCTTCCAAACACTGGATTGGTCCGCGGTTTCCAAAGAAGAACGCAAAGGCGATACCGGCTTTGCGTACTGGCAGGTACAGATGATGAACGATATGCGTGTCCGCATGGTGGAATACTCGCCGGGTTACAAGGCCGACCACTGGTGCGTAAAGGGCCATATTCTTTTATGCCTGGAAGGTGAAATGCATACAGAACTTGCAGACGGGCGTGTGTTCAAACTCAGTAAAGGCGTGTGTTATTTTGTTGGCGACAACAACGAACCACACCGCAGCAGTACAACTACTGGTTGTAAATTATTTATTGTGGATTGAAAAAGCCGTTAGCTATTAGCCTTAAGCTGTTAGCAGCTGACCCCAATTCCAGGGTCTTTCCCCAGATTCCCGGCTTCCCGGCTTCCCGTCTTTCGGACTTCCAGACTTTCTTTCCTACATCTGCTCATCTGCAGTTGGTCCGTACATACCAGGAACAGGGATATCCAATAAGCGGAGATATACAGATAGCTGTCCCCGGTGATGCACCATATGGCTTATTGCGAAACCGCGTATACCTGCTTTCTTGGGGAGACTGTATATCACCTGCTCTCCTCTTGATACGGTCCACATCTTCTCAAAATCCTCATCCGGCATCTGGGACAGGTCATTGATCGCATTATCGACATTGGTCTGAAATATCCGGAGCAAGTGTTCACTATCTTCTGCCACAGGTGTGCCAAAGGAATAGTCTTTCAAAAAATCGAAATTGTCGATATTCCGTATATCGGAGGCCCATTTTGCATTATCGGCAATATGTGTAGCAAGCCGGCCAATGGTCATTGACTTTTCATGCGGTTTCCAGTCCTTTTTATCCATTGGCACTTTTTCGAGCATTTTCTTTGTCAGGGCAGATTCATGTTTCAGTTCGGCAATAAATGATTCGCGGATAGACATGTTATAAATTTATGGTTTATGGTTTATGGTTTATGGTCTCTGTCTCAAAGCTACACTGTATCATTGATTCATCACTTTCTCATTCCTTATTTCTCATTCCTTATTCCTCATTTTTTATCTTCATTCTTCTCTTTATCATCGTCCTTCTCATAGTGTGTGATCTTATCGATATTTTCTTCAAATTTTCCCATCTGTTCTTCGATCTTATGTGTCATCTCTTCGGGGTGTTCGATCTGGTGCACCGCGTCTTTCTTCTTCAGGATCCTCCAGAGCTGGATAATGGCTGTTAATGCAAATATCCCTCCGATAATCCAGTTGAGAATATGCTGGTTGGAACTGATCTTATTGGCGATCAGTAATCCCCCGAAAATAAATACACAATTACCGATAAAGGTCCCGAGACCAATACCAAGGATATACGAATTATAATGATCGTTCCGGGGCAGCAGTACTTTCTTGGTGAACAATACCGTGCTCCAGCCAAACCAGAAAGGTATCTGCACCGGGTTGACCGCACACATCACCACGCCGAGCAGGAATTTGGGCATGGGACTGTCCAGTACAAAATTCTTTTCCACTTTGGGATGCAACGCCGCATAAAAACTGGAAACGGCGAGGGCGGTCACGATCAGCACCGTGATCCATTCCAGCGCTTTTAATATCTTTTCCTGTTTCCGTATCCAGTCCATCGCTACCAGGGAAATACGGACATAGATGATCTCTACGAGCAAAGAGCCTGCCGAGAACAGCATAGCAGCGGTGATCCCGTCCGATACGGATATCTGCATCGCGGCAATATTCAGTGTTCCCAATGGTAACGAACCGAGGAAACTGACCAGCATGCCGGTAAAGAAGATCTTCAA
>DASYLC010000399.1:0-11817 GCA_036009775.1 Chitinophagaceae bacterium | reverse complement strand
CATCGGCTAATCGCTCCATCTCTAATGCCAGCGTTCCATTGTAAACCCCTCTTATCCGTCTCAGCTTATCTACGAGAATAAAATTCTCGGTATGTAAAAATTCATTCCCTGTCTGATAGTAACCTATGGTATCGCCCGCATAATATTGTTTTTTGGCAATGCTATAAATATCGTCTTCGCGGCCTGTCAGTAAATGCCATTTGCCGCTGATGATACCTTTCTCTTCGGCGTATTTTTTTAAGACCGGCACGCTATCCATTCCGGGTGTGACCGAATGCGAGAGCAATAAAACTTCTTTATTGTCTTTGAACCGTTCCTGCAACAGGCCCATATTGATTGTCATCTTGGGACAAATACTTCCGCAACGGGTGAAAATAAAATCCGCTACATATATTTTCCCTTCAACCGTTTTTTCTGTTATGGTATTACCGTCCTGGTCGGTGAAGGAGAATGATGGTATGCGGTGTATGGATGAATAGGCGGGCTCATTCTTACCGATCCATTCGGGAGTAAAGTCGGGCTTATTGATAAAGGGCAGGGAAAGTTCACCCGGTTTGCTTTTACAACCCGCGATCAGTAGGAGTAAGAAGAAGAATTTATTTTTTAACGACAGAATCATAAGGGTTGGCGCATGTTGTAAGGCCTATGAGGCCGTATTTCTTCCCGTTTCGTATCACGTAGTTGGCCCGCACTGTTCCATTATCCCACCATAATCGTTCACTTCCTTCTTCCTGCCCGTTGACATAATGAAATTGTTTCGCCAGCAAGCCTGATGAATACCATTCTTTGAACTCCCCGCTATACACATCATCCGCGGCTTCAAAATAGAATTTTGGCTTCCCGTCCGTCCACCAGCCCTGGTGTATCCCTTCTTTTTTTCCATTGATATAAAATCGTTCTTCCGCCAGTTGTTGATGGGGATACCATTTGCGCTGATAGCCTTCTTCCAGGCCATTGAACCAGGAGTTTATAAAAGCAGTGTCCTGTTCGTTAATTAAAGAAAATTGATAGCCCGTAAAATAATGATCTCCGTAATAGAGCGTGTCCTGGTGCTTTGAGAATCCGCTGTCGCCAGCTTTAATATAATTTTCCGGAACCGTCTTCGCTATTTTTATTGTCGCCTGTTGTTCTTTTTTATGGCAGGAAACGAACAGGCAAAACAAAAAGTACCCCGGAATTACCCGGGATACCATGGTGGCTTTAAACACTGTTCGGAATCCTGAAACGATCATTACATAATTTATTGGGTCACTGTACCCGGTGTACCATAGAAACCATTTCCATTTAAATAAGGAGCTGCTGTTGTGAAATGATAATGGTAGATGCCACCGGGATAATCAGTTGTTATATGCGTGTGGCCGTGATACACATCAAGCCCCGCCGGATCTGAATTATCTGTTTCCTTTGGTCCGTATACAGGGAATCCATCCAATAAAAATCCCATTAACGCGGACTTGCTTGCTTTTATAGTTGTCAGGTAAAGCGGCTCCACGTGATAGTGATACATACCGCTCATTTGAGGATGACCCCACCACTGATCAAAACCGTTTATCTCGTTTGTTAAGGGAGAACCGCCGGCTGCATATTGGTTAAATAATGGGATACCGTTGATGGCAACACCAATGACACCCATCGGCGTAGCGCTATGTGCCGCGTTGAGGGCAGGGTTTACCGGGATCTTCAATGTTATGTTCTGTGTAGAGATCGTATTGGGATTAATAGCAAAGGTTCCACCGCCAAATGTGGTTCCGCTGAAATTTTCATGTAATGGGTTAGCCGCAGGATAATAGGCGCTTTTATGATCCGGCAAAGCATTGCACTTGATCGTTACCCATGTGCCGTCAAAAGTGATACTGGTAGCTCCATAGATCTTTGCGTACACTGCCGGTAATATTGGACCTCCTGCTGCATTCACTGTTAAAGCCAGGCTGCAATTTTGTCCCCCGAAACTAATGGCAAATATGGCCGTACCTGCTGCGGAAGGCGTACCGGATACGGTGTACGATAAGTTACCTGTGCCAATTGCCAGTGTGCCGGCTTGTAATGTGGCTGTCAAACCAGTGACCCCGGTCGAAATGATCGCGGAGCCTGCGGAATAAGCGATCCCATTGCCACCGGAATAAGGGACCGTTGCAGTAGCGGTATAGGCAGCACTTGCTGAAGCCGGCAGGGAAAAGGACCCGCTGGCACAGGCCAATGCACTTATACTGGCCGTGTTGTTGACAGGCGTATCATCTTTGTTACAGGAAAAAGATATCAGCAAAATAGAGAAGAGGAAATAGGTTGGCTTCATAAACAGGCTTGTGGTGAGGTTTCTTTTATATAGATGAATGAACCGGTGAAAATCCTTTGGTAAAACTGTAATTAATTTTATTCCCCCGGCGGAGGTCCATTGCCACCAGGTCCATCCGGTGGAGGTCCCTGCGGGTGTCCGGCACCCATTGGACGTCCTGGCTGTGCCATCATACGGGTGACCTCATGAATGATCTCGTCAAATTTCTGTTGTTGTTCCGCCGTGCATAGCGCTCTTATTTTCTGAAAATGAGCGAAGGTCAGGAGGTCTAACTCCTCTGTATTGACGCTGACCGCTTTTGCGGCTACCTGTTTTATACTATCCGGTACACCCTGTTGTTTTAGCAGGTCAAAGAAGGCTTCCTTGGCTTCTCTTGTTTTTTTCCGCAACTGTTCTGCACTGGCCCGGTGTTCCTTTACCAATGCATCCAGCTGCTCCTGTTGTTTTTGATCCAGCTTTAATTCTTTTACCAGGAACTCTTTCGGTGCTCCGCCGGGTTTCAGCAGAGGCCCGGTCTTTTTTCCTGACCAAAACATTATAATAGTGGCTGTGTTGGCCAGCAGTAAGGCTACAACCAGTGTTATCAATAATTTATTTTTTGTTCCGGTATTCATAATTCCTGTTTCAATAAGATGAGGAGATGACCTGGTCATACGACTCGGCAAACTTTTGCAGGGAAGAGGAGGATGTGGTTGTTTTTATTTTACTGGCCCTTGACCGTTGTAACAACATAAAACTATTAAGCGCCAGGAATACAAACAGGATACCTGCAACCCAAACCGGTCGTACCGGCAAACTCCATCCCTGTGATGGTCCCTGCCTGTCCATCCTTGCTTTTAATCTCGTGTAAAAGAAATCATCGGTACCCGCTTCCTGCATTCCTGACAGGCTTTCGAGGTATTCATCCACCAGGGGGGTCACTTTATTTTTCATCTCCTTTATTTTAATGCTTTATAATATTCTTCCAGTTCTTTCTGCAAATTCAATTTGGCCCGGCTGATCAGCGATTCCACTGCTTTTATATTTTGTTGCATCAGCCCGCAGGCTTCAGCGTAATTCATGCCCTGTACTTTTATCAGCACAAAAGCCAGTTTTTGTTTTTCGGGTAATGATTCAATGGCTTTGAATAAGATCGCGGCTTTTTCTTTATTCTCCGCCGCAATACCCGGGTGCTGGAACGATGCCCCGCTGCTTTTCTTTTCTTCCGGCATCCACCAGGGCAGTAGCTTGTGCAATTTTTTCCTGGTTGTTCTCTTTCTTATTTTGTCAAGCGCCTTTCTTGTCGCGATCCTGTATATCCAGGTAGAAAGCGAGGATTCCTGTTTGAATGACCCGATCGATTCAAAGACCTGGATAAAGGTTTCCTGTGCCGCATCTTCTGCTTCTTTTGTGTCCTGTAAAATGTTCAGTACAGTATGAAACACACGGTTGCGGTAGTTGTCTACCAGCCACCGGAAAGCAGGCTCATTGCCCTGCCGGAGTTGCTGTATCAGCTCCTGTTCATTCAAATTGGTTGAAGTATTGACGCATCAAGCTAACAAATCCTTCGTGCAGGAAAAAAATATTGAATTATTGGCTTTGAAAGCTATTCCCCGGATTCATTAATGCCCGGAAAATATCGGCCCGTCTTTTTTTGATTTTTCTACCCGTTCCCGCCTTTGATTGAATAACGACGATCCTGTTCTCTCCATGGTCAGTTCCCGATGAATTATCTTCACCCCTTAATCAACTGCTATGGCTATCCGCATTTTTATTACCGGCGGCACTTTTGATAAAGAGTACAATGAACTGAACGGTGAATTGTTCTTTAAAGACACACATCTCTCCGACCTGCTTGATATGGGAAGGAGCAGGGTGCCTGTTGAGATAAGGACATTGATGATGGTGGATAGCCTCGAAATGACCAGTGAGGACAGGGAACTGATCGCCTATCAATGTAACCAATGCGACGAGCAGCAGATCGTGATCACACACGGGACTGACACGATGAGCGATACGGCCATTATTCTTGCCCAAAAAGTAAAAGACAAAACGATCGTATTGACCGGCGCCATGATACCGATCAAATTCGGTAGTTCCGACGGCCTCTTCAACCTGGGCAGTGCGCTGGCCTTTGCACAAACACTTTCCCCGGGTGTATATGTCGCCATGAACGGACGTTACTTCAACTGGGACAATGTCCGGAAAAATAAAGAAACCGGTGTTTTTGAAGAATTGAAATAGCGTCTTCGCGGGCAGAAATAATTTTCTGCCATCTGTGTTCATTTGCGTTCATCTGTGGCTAATCCATTTGCGTCAGCCCACAGGGCCCTGTCCCCGGGACTCTGCAAGTAGGCAAATTGCGCCGCGTTCGTTGCTCGTTGCGCTCGCCGTGTGAAACTGTATTTCCTAAACCCATTTGCTCCCACCCCATCGCCCCGTATTCAATGTGGAAATTCTTTCCCATTAACACTTCTATTCTCATCAAATACAGCCTGAAAAATTCTGGCCTAATTATATCAGGAGTAGCCGTGAAGAATAATTTGTTTTCACTTTAAACCAAAAGAGATGAAAAAACTAAGTTTAAATGCCGCCTGCAGACTAATGCTTGTCCTCGTATTCAGTTGTATACAATTGATACTCGCTGCACAGGATAGCACTGGTGGCAGCTCTACTACAACCATCACAAAAGAAACAACTACGACCACAACCACACAATGGTATGCAGAACCATGGGTATGGGCCGTAGGCGGGGGTGTGTTACTGATAGTTATCATAGCTCTCCTTCGTGGCGGAGGTTCCCGTGATAAAGAAATTACAAGAACAACTGTTATTAAAGACGACCGGGGTTACTAAGAGAACAATTCGCTTTACAAGATCTTGATCCTATTCTTTATATACGTCACTCACTGATGTGGGTGACTTTTTTTGCTTCGCTCTGCCCGCAATGACAAGAAGGAGGACTTGTGTTACGTTTTCTATTATTGCTGAAAGGATGGGTCAACAAATCCCCTGCTTATCTGTTCTATAAAAAGTTTATTTTAGAATTCTATGCTGCAGGACCAATTGTTGGTAGTCATTTCCTTGCTCTTTGGCATCGCCATGCTGACCATGCTGAGCGAGAAGCTAAAGATCTCTTATCCTATATTGTTAGTCATTAGCGGGTTGCTGATCAGCGTTATTCCGGGGATGCCAGTCATAACCCTTGAACCCGACCTGGTATTCCTGATCTTTCTTCCACCCTTACTATATGCCGCAGCCTGGAATACGTCGTGGAAGGATTTCTGGAAAAATCGAAGACCGATCAGCCTGCTTTCATTCGGGTTGGTGATCTTTACCTCCGCCGCAGTCGCTATTGTCTCCCATGCCGTGATCCCCGATTTTTCACTGGCATTTGGGTTCCTGTTGGGAGGCATCATCTCTCCGCCCGATGCAGTGGCAGCGACTTCGGTACTCCAGGGTCTCAAAGTGCCGAAAAGGGTCGTTACTATTCTGGAAGGAGAGAGCCTGGTGAATGATGCGTCCAGTTTGATCGTGTTCCGTTTTGCGTTAGCAGCTATCGTTACCGGTCAATTCGGTCTCCTGGATGCTTCCAAACAATTTGCCATGGTTGCCGGTATGGGGATCATTATTGGCGTTGCTATTGCGATCGTTGTTTATTATATCCATCGTTTTTTTCCCACGACTCCCAGTGTTGATGCTGCCATCACGCTGATAACGCCCTATATCATGTATGTAGGAGCAGAACATTTTCATTTCTCCGGCGTACTGGCAGTAGTAAGCGGTGGATTATTCCTGACCTACCGTTCGCATCATTTTTTTAATTCAGAGACCCGTATCCAGGTAGCTGGCTTATGGGAAACACTGATCTTTTTATTGAACGGGTTTGTTTTTATCCTGATTGGACTACAGCTTCCTTCTATTATCCGTGGGCTGGGAAATTATTCTGTAGGAGAAGCCATCGGTTATGCGATCCTGATAAGCCTTGTCACGATCGTTGTCCGTATCATCTGGGTATTTCCCGGTGCCTATATCCCACGATGGCTATTCAAAAGCATAAGGAACAGTGAACCCAAACCGGGTTGGCAAACGGTTTTCCTCGTAGCCTGGAGTGGGATGAGAGGCGTGGTATCATTAGCTTCTGCGCTGGCGATACCGCTTACACTGGCGGGGCAATCTTTCCCGAACCGCAACCTTATCCTGTTCATCACATTCGTTGTGATCCTTTTTACATTGGTATTGCAGGGATTGAGTTTGAAACCGCTGATACGCATTTTAAAAATTGAAGAGCCTGATATCGAATCGCAACGTCTGCAGGCCCTTGCATTACGGATACGCCTGGCCGAATCAGTGCTCTCTTATATTGATACCAATTACCCGGAAGAAACACAGAATAATGATACCTATAAACGAGTGCGGGATCGGTATGAACGGATGATCGAGATCACCAAAAGAAAACTGGAGACCGATGAAGCGGAAGACGAAGCCGATTCGTTTTTACCACATTACCGGCAAATGCTTATCGAACTGGTTCATATACGACGTCGTGAGTTGAACTACTTCCGGCACAAGGCCGAATTCAGTGAAGAGCTGATACGGGAAAGGGAATGGGAGCTGGACCTGGAAGAATCAAGGCTGAATCAAATTTCATAAGCAAGAGTAGTACTTTGATTGCACGCAGGGTGCGCGGAGAACGCTGAGCAGACATCAACACATGCTCTGCGAGCCCTGTGTTCTCTGCGTGAAATATTTAAACCCGAACACTGCCAAATACAGGAACGCCACTCAAGTCGGCTTGAGTGGCGCCATGTTTTTCAGGGGGATTTAGTTATTTTTTTGTTTCCAGTAACTGGAAGAACTGATCAAGCTGGGGCAATATCACGATCCTTGTTCTCCGGTTCCTCGCTTTTCCATCCTTATCATTGTTATCGGCCAGTGGTTTGTATTCTCCCCTGCCTGCTGCAGCCATTTTTGCAGGATCGAGCCCGTACTCTTTCTGCAACATTCTCACAACAGCCGTTGCCCTTTTTACACTGAGGTCCCAGTTATCCAATAAGACACCACCGTGGTACGGAACATTATCGGTATGGCCTTCTACCATGAATTCAATATCGGGCTGGTTCTTCAGGACAGCAGCTACTTTACCCAATACGGTCTTCGCTTCTGTCGTCACTTCGTACTTCCCGCTTTTGAAAAGCAGTTTATCCGAAATATCAATGTAGACAACTCCTTTATCCACTTTGATATTGATATCTTCATCATCCAGGTTGCCGATCGCTCCTTTTAAATTCATCACCAGCGCCATGTTCAACGAATCTTTATGCGCCATCTGTTGCTGAAGCGTTTGAATATAATTGTCCTTTGCTCCTATATTTTCCATTGATTTTTTAATGCTCTCTGCCTGCGATGCGGTGATCACCGAAAGATCCTGCAGCTGTTTTAACGCAGAAGTATTATTGGCTTTCAGGAAATCGACCTGTTTGTTCAGATTGGTGATCCTGCCATTCAGCATAGCATTATCATTTTCCATCCTGTCTTAAGGCCATTGAGATTGGCTTTGTCATCATTACAGGTATTGAGTTCTCCCTGCAGGCTGGTATACCGGGTTTGTAAAATAGTATACTCGTTCTGAGCAGCTTTGAATTTCTTGCTGCTCACGCAGGAAAATAGAAGAATGGCGGGCAGGGCTATCAATATAAATCGATACGGTTTCATAATTTCTGTTTTGTGATGATGGGTAGTAATGGGCAATACATTTGACGATCATCTTCACCCGAAGGGTTGGGAAAGAAGTGATTTACCTGGTGACCTCAACCATTTACTTACTTACCCTGAGCTATACTCTAAAAACATGCCGTTTACCGAAAAAAGAAGGAATTACTTTAAAAAAAATGGACACCTTTGGGGAATCAATTCATTTTCATGCCAGTAAACCGTAAGGCTGCCGTTGGATTTATTTTTGTTACCCTCCTGATCGATGTCATGGGATGGGGATTGATCATACCGGTGATGCCTGGCCTGATCTCTCAACTGAAAGGTATTCCCGTAAACGAAGCCAGTTCATCCGGTGCCCTCCTTTTATCGGTGTATGCGGTTACCCAATTTGTTTTTGCCCCGATGGTCGGCAATCTTAGTGATAAATACGGAAGAAGGCCCATCCTGCTTATCTCGTTATTGGGCTTTGGTATCGATTATATTTTTCTTGCATTAGCCCCCACTTTCGGATGGCTTTTTATCGGTCGCGTTATTGCTGGTATAACAGGTGCGAGTTTTACAACCGCAGCCGCTTATATCGCTGATGTAAGTACTGCCGAGACCAGGACTAAGAACTTCGGAATGATCGGGGCGGCTTTCGGATTAGGATTTATCATCGGTCCAGCTTTGGGTGGACTATTGGCGGGTTTTGGAGTAAGAGCGCCATTCTATGCAGCAGCAGGGCTCTGCCTGATCAATGCCCTGTACGGTTATTTTGTTTTACCGGAATCGCTGGATAAAGAACATCGCCGCAAGTTTGAATGGAAAAGAGCCAATCCTTTTGGTTCATTGCAATTCCTCCGCAAAACAAAAGGCATCGGTAGTCTCGCTTTTTGTTTCTTTCTTATTTACCTGGCGGCTCAAGCCGTGCAGGGTAACTGGAGTTTTTTTACCATCCATCGCTTTGGCTGGACGGAGGGTTTAGTAGGCGCTTCTTTGGCCGTAGTTGGTTTGCTGGTAGGAGCCGTGCAGGCTGGGCTGATCCGGGTAACACAACCAAAGCTGGGCGATGAGAAGAGTATTTATTTTGGCCTCCTCTTGTATACATTGGGTCTTGTACTGTTTGCATTTGCTACCCAGGGGTGGATGATGTTTGCTTTCCTGGTACCTTATTGTCTCGGGGGTATCGCCGGGCCTTCTTTACAGGCAACCATTTCACAGCATGTACCGCCAAATGAGCAAGGTGAGCTGCAGGGTGCATTGACAAGCCTGATGAGTCTTACCACGATCATTGGACCCCTGGTCATGAATAATCTCTTCACTTATTTTACTACCGCTAAAGCGCCTTTCTATTTTCCCGGCGTTTCTTTTCTGCTTGCAGCGGTATTCATGCTGATGAGTGTTTTCATTGCCTGGAAGACATTGACCCGGGAACGAAAATTGAAAATGGCAGCTACTTAACAGCTTTCTTCAGTTCCGCTACGGTCTTCTTTTCGTTGCCGATGAATATTCTATCGTCCAGGATCACCACGGGACGTTTTAAAAATGTGTATTCATCCAGTATGTATTTCCGGTAATCCTGTTCGCCCAGTTTTTTATCCTTTAATCCCAGCTCGCGGTATTTGATAGCGCGACGGCTGAACAAGGATTCATAACTGCCCGCCATTTTCTTCATTTCATCCAGTTGCGCTGCTGTGATCTTTTCAAATTTGATATCCTGCATTGGGAAGCCTTTCTTATCAATGCCCGTGTCTTTGATTATTTCCTGGCAGGTGGTGCAGTTACCGAGGTGGTACATTTTTTTCATACGCAAATGTAGTCCGGAAGACGGAGAGACGGAAAGTCCGGAAGAAGGTCGCTCAAAGCCATTGTTCCTTATATTTTGCAAGGCGACCAACCGGGCTTGCAATCTATAAGGTATACAATATAAGTCCCTCGGCTTGCGGTCTTCCTGACTTGCGGTCTTCCGGACCTCTTTCCTCAAAAAGCTTTTACTTTGCATACTTTATATATTTTATTATGGGCAAAGACGAAGTTTTTAAAGGCGAGATCGAGAAGGCCAGCGATTTTAAATTCGGGGAGAATGTGGCCAGGGTCTTTGACGATATGGTGAACCGTTCCGTGCCTTATTATGGTGAGATCCAGCGGATGATAGCGGAACTGACGGCCGATCATGCCAAAGAAGGAACCGATGTATACGACCTCGGCTGCTCCACCGGCACCACCCTGATCGGGATGAACTCCATGGTCAACCAGGATATCCGTTTTATCGGGATCGATGATTCCCAGGAAATGCTGGACAAATGCAAATCCAAATTGATGGAGCTCGGCTTTTCCCGCCCTTATGAATTGCGTTGCGCCGATCTGGGTCAGGGTGTAAAAATTGAGAATGCGTCCGTGGTAGTGCTTTGCCTTACCCTGCAATTTGTTCGCCCTATCTACCGGGAGCAGGTATTGAAAAATATCTTGGATGGACTGAACCCGGGCGGAGTGCTGATACTGGTAGAAAAGATACTGGCAGAAGAAAGTAATTTCAACCGCGACTTTATCAAGTATTATTATAACTACAAACGCCGCAACCAGTACAGCGAAATGGAGATCTCTCAAAAAAGAGAAGCGCTGGAGAATGTACTGGTACCGTATAAACTGACTGAAAATATTTCCCTGCTCCGCGACAAAGGTTTTGCGCATTGCGAGACATTCTTCAAGTGGTATAATTTCGCCGGCATCATTGCTACAAAAAAGTAAAATCCCAAATAATAAATTCCAAAAAACACATCCCGAATTCCACACTGAAAATCTGAGTACGAAGTGCATGGGATTGGGAATTTAAAATTGGGGATTAAAACCACAATAATCATGGTCGCCATCGGCAATTTCTTTTTCAAGTACCGTAACTGGATCTTTATCCTTTTTTACGCGGCATTATTCATTCCCTCCTGGCCGTTATTTTCACCAGCGCCCGGTTGCTTTGGCAGCATGTATTTTATCTGGCCGGTCTGTATCGGTTTGTTCGTTACCTGTTTGGGTCAGCTGATACGCGGACTGACGATCGGCCTGGCTTATATCGTCCGGGGTGGTAAAGAAGGAAAGCCTTATGCGGAAGGGTTGGTGACGGAAGGGATCTTTAATCATTGCCGTAATCCATTATATGTCGGGAATATTTTGATGCTGCTGGGTGTTGGTATACTTGCCAATTCATTAGTGTATGTTGCCATCGTGATCCCTGTTTTTTTATTTATATACCAGGCGATCGTGCTGGCAGAAGAAAATTTCCTGCGGGGAAAATTCGGACCCGGCTTCGATGAGTACTGCAAAAAAGTGAACCGCTGGTTTCCCAACCTCCGGGGTATTGGCAAAACGTTCAAAAGTATGTCCTTTAACTGGAAGCGCTGGATACTGAAAGAGCATACCACGCAATTCATCTGGTTGATCGGTATCACTTTGCTGCTTTTATTTAATTACCCGGAATTGACGGGTGGAGATAGATCCCTGCGCAATCTCCTCACAGGTATTATCCTGGGTGTGCTGCTGCTGGTATATGTGCTGATACGGTACCTCAAAAAAACCGGCCGGTTCAGGGAATAGTTTTTACCTTTTAATTCTGTAGCAAACGCTTAACCGCTAAGACGCAAGGTCGCCAGGTTTCGCAATGAAACTCTTAGCGGCCTTTGCGGGCAGTGTCTCAGTTTGAAATTGCAAGAAATACAGGAACACGGATGACACGGACCGGAAGGATAAAACACGGATTGATTTAGCTACGCTAAATCCAGGTCGAACGCGTATTTAGCTGACAACTGATCCTTTATATGCTGTTTACAGCATATGAATCCGTGTTCATCCGTCGTATC
>DASYLC010000398.1:0-7333 GCA_036009775.1 Chitinophagaceae bacterium | reverse complement strand
AGTACGGATGGCTTTATGAAAAACAGAATCGCCCAGCTCACGCCGTAACATATGTAATACCCAGGATCCTTTCTGGTAACTATTTGCATTCAGGAGTTCCATAAAATTGGGAGTGGAGTCAACAACAGGGCGTTTTGATCTCTTTACAAAATCGATGATCTCTTCCCGTTCTTCTCTCATCCGTGAGTTCAGGGTATCTGTTCCATATTTCGATTCGAGAAAAATATGGGTGAGATAAGTGGCAAAGCCTTCACTCAGCCAGAGATGCGCAAAACTCTTTTCAGTGGCCATGTTGCCAAACCACTGGTGTACGATCTCGTGGGCGAATAATCGTTCTTCCTCCCGTTTGCCGGTAACCGTAGACTCATTATAAAAAATCGCGCCGGCATTTTCCATGCCACCGAAACGGGTTTTAGACTGCACATTTGCCAGTTTTTTATAAGGATAAGGGCCGATATAATTACTGAAAAACCCCAGGATATCTTTCCCGATGGCATAATCATAAAAACCTTCTGCCCTGTTTTCAGCATATACCCAGCTGGAAACAGGGATACAATTGGTGTCGCCGATATTGTTCACCGCAAAATCAGCAGCGCCGATCACCATTACTTTGGTAGGGAGGGGAACATCTTCTTTATAATGTGTCAGCTTCTTATTATCGGGCAGACTGGTCTCTTCTACCTGTATACCATTCGAAATGATCTGATAATGCGCTGGTGCCGTGACAATAAATTCAACAGATGCTTTATCCGCCGGATCATCTACACAGGGCAACCAGTTATGTGCACGGTTGGGCCAGTTGTCGCCAAAGAAAGTCCTTTTGCCAAAACTATTTTTACTGATAATAAGTCCGTCGGATGGAATACCGTTGTAAGTGATGTAAACATACCCGGTATCGCCATATTTAATGGGCCTGCGGGCCACCACCCTGATCTTATCGTTTTGATGAATGGCCTTTGGTGCAGAAGAACCCGGTAAAGGTGTAATGCCATAGGCTTCTTTTACGATCATTCCTTTTTTGTCTTTACCGTTAATATTGGAGAGGTCGAAGACCAGTTCATCGGTTGCCAGCAGCCCGTTTTTGGCTAATACGATAAATACTATTTCTGCCTGTCCCCGGATCGTATCATCATAGTCATTCAGTTCGATCTCGTACTTGTAGTGAACTACGTCGATATTCTTTTGAGCACAGGTTGTAATGCTGATAAACAGAGCAAGTATGGCGAACGAATGTTTCACTGGAAAATTTTGCAAAAGTTACCTGTTTGTTTGAAAAGAAAAAACTAAAATCTGGGAGAAGCTGTTAGCCGTTAGCTATTAGCGGTTAGCACTATGATACATTGTGTCAATGGCCCATAGCTAACAGCTAAAGGCTAAAAGCTATTCATAAATTCTCCAGCATTTCCACGACCTTTTCCCTTTTCAGGATCACATACCCGATCCGGTCATTGCTGATGCCTTCTTTTAATTGGTAACTGAATTCCAGTTGCTCGTCCTTTACATTGGTCTCGAAATAACGGAAGGATATATTCGGATAGGTCTTTAGTTCTTCACCGATCTCATATAAATGGGTGGAAAGGATGAACAATGAATTTTTTATTTTGATCAATCCCTTGATAACCGCCAGGGAACATTTCATTGCATCCTGCACATTCGTCCCTTTAAAAAGTTCATCGATCAAAACGAGCCACTTCTTCCCGTTGTTGATCTTTTCAATGGTATTTTTTATCCGCTGTACTTCATTGAAGAAAAAACTTTCACCACGGGCGATATTGTCCACTACATTGATATTGCTGAGCAAACCATCGAAAAGGGTCAGTCTCATTTTGGTTGCCGGCACTCCCATACCAATATGCGCCAGGAATACGGCGGAGCCCAGTGCTTTGATCAATGTGCTTTTGCCGGCCATATTGGCGCCGGTCAGAAAAAGAAAATTATTCTCGGGGTTCATCTGCAGGTCATGTGCAACGGGTTGGGGTAGTAAGACATGGTACAACCCTTTTGCATCTACCAGTGGTGTTTGCTGGTCAACAAATTCCGGAAAGGTCAGCCCATAGGTCTTCACCGCGACTGCCATCGAGTACCAGGCATCGAGGCGACTGAAGATATCGATCAGTTCCAGCGTATCCGTTTTAAAACGTCCCCGGATATGGTAACCGAAATAAAGGTTTTGCCGGGTAGTGAACCGTTCACCTGGAGTGGTCTCCGATAATTTTTGCAGCGGCGGTTGTTTTAATATCTTGTCGATGCGGTCGGCGTAAAACTGGATGCCCGGTGGCAGTTCGAGTCCCTCGAGTAGCTCCGCGATTTGTTTGATACCCCTGTAGAAATCGGCGAAATGGGTCACCGAATATTTCACCATCGCGTAATCCTCACTGTGGAGCAGCTTGTAGAACATATTGTTGAAAGAGCCGGGGCTTTCGCTGATCGGGTCCAGCGCATAGTCCATGAATTTGTCCATTACCAGCACTGTACCATTGGTAATGCTGGCAGGCCAGTCCTTTACATGTTCCATAAAGGTCCTTATGATCTTCTGGGTACCGATGATCTTTTGTACATCGCCATGCGGTTCACTGAAGAATTTCCGCAGCCATTCTTTACCGCCGGTGGTCCGGGTAAAATTGAGCTTGTGGAAAATAGAGAATTCTTCTTCCAGGTGGAAGATCGATATATCGCTGAAGGAGATATTGTCTATTTGCATGTTTAAACAGATAAAAACGAATAGATAAAGATAAAAGTTCCTATAGTTCAGGTTACCCTTTCCATCGCTTGCTGTCTTTAAACCTATTGGTTTGTATAAAGATTCTTACCATTAAAGAACTATTATCTATTAGTTTTTAGCTTTTATCTGTTAAATGATAACCGCTGTCCCTTCTTCTCTTCATCCCACACCCCTTTATCATACACCAGCCGCCCGCTAACAAACACCTGGTTAATAGATGCGGGAAACACAAAATTCTCTAAAGGGCTCCAGCCACATTTGTATAAAATATTGTCTTTGGTCACTTTTACGGATTCGTTCGGGTCCACGATAACGAGGTCCGCATGATAGCCTTCCCGGATATAACCCCGTTCTTTTATTTGAAAGCAATCAGCCACCGCATGACTCATTTTCCGGGCGATATTTTCGAGACTGATCTTCCCCTGCTTATAATAATAGAGCATTAATAATAAGGAATGTTGAACAAGAGGAAGACCGGCATGTGCGCTTTCGTAGGACCTCCCTCCAATCCCTTCCAGGGGAGAGAGCGTAACGAGCATTCCCTTATTGTCCCGGTAGAACCCTTTTTCTTCCAACGTATGAGGAGCATGATCGGTGGCGATCACATCCAGGCGGTCGTCAAGTAATGCGGTCCATAAGGCTTCCTTATTGTTCGGGGTCTTGATGGCAGGATTACATTTGATCCTGTTCCCCAACTGCGCATAATCATCACTTGTAAAATGCAGGTGATGCACACAAACTTCAGCAGTGATACGTTTATCTTTTAACGGGAACATATTGGTGAACAATTGCAGTTCTTTTTCGGTGGAAATATGCAGGATATGCAATCGTGTATTGTATTTCTTGGCGATCTGGATGGCATACAAAGACGATTCATAACAGGCTTCTTCATCGCGGATAACGGGGTGATCAGCTGCGGTCAGCTCTCTGCCTGTCTTTTTTAAGCGCTCCAGGTTTTGCCGGATGATCTTTTCATCTTCGCAATGCGTGGCGATCAGCACTTCGCTTTCCCGGAATATCCTGTCCAGTGTGTTTGGATTATCCACCAGCATATTGCCGGTACTGGAACCCATGAAGATCTTGACACCACAAACATCTTTTCTTTTATCGTTTGTTCGCAGTACCTCATCTGCATTATCATTACCGGTACCCATGAAAAAGGAATAATTGGCCAGCGAAGTATGCGCTGCAATTTTATATTTATCTTCCAAAAGTTCCTGTGTCAGCGCATTGGGAATGGTATTTGGCATTTCCATAAAACTGGTGACACCACCTGCTACCGCTGCCCTGGCTTCAGTGCCGATCGTGGCCTTATGGGTCAGCCCCGGTTCCCGGAAATGAACCTGGTCATCGATACAACCGGGAAAAAGATATTTTCCTTCACCATTAATTTCGATAGCATTGGCATCAATGGAACGGTCTATTCTTTCGATCCGGCCGCTCTTTATCAACAGGTCGGCCGTTTGGATATGTCCTTCGTTGACAACCTGTATATTCTTAATCAGATATTTTTGCATATTTTGTCGCCCGAATCTAATCTTATGACCCATGCAATTTAAAAAAACCCTTGTAAGACTGCTGCTAATTCTTTTTCCTCTCGCCGGCATAGCTCAAACTACCTATATTCCTCTCGGCGATAAGGCCTATACGCTGATCGAAAGACTGGAAATAAAGAGAAAGAGCGACTCGTCGATGAATTTTTCCAAGACAAGGCCCTACAGCCGCCAGGCGGTCATGAGCAGTATTGAGCAATGGAATACAGGCGGCAGCAATGGTATGAAACTGTCTAAAGTGGACCAGTACAACCTGAACAGCCTCCTGATGAACAATCTCGAGTACGTAGCTGATAAAAGCAGGTTTAAAAGCAAGAAACCGGTCTGGAAACGATTTTACCAGACACCCGCCAATCTTTACGAAGTACATATAAAGGATTTCGACCTTGCGATCAACCCGGTGATACAGGTATATGTTTCCAAAGAAAAGGATAATGATCAGACCCTCTACCTGAATACAAGAGGCGTCAATATCCGTGGAAGGATCGCCAACAAGATCGGGTTCTATGGCTATATCACCGATAACCAGGAAAAAGATCCCATATATGTCAGGGATTGGGTGAATTTGCGGAAAGCAGTACCCGGCCAGGGGTTTTATAAACCGTTCAAAGGAACAGGTTACGATTATTTTGATGCAAGAGGTTATTTCACCTTCAATGTCACAAAATATATTGATGTAGCATTTGGGTATGACAAGAACTTTATCGGGAACGGTCACCGCAGTTTATTACTGGGCGATGGCAGCAGCAATAATCTTTTCCTCAAACTGAATACCCGTATCTGGAAATTCAATTACCAGAACCTGTTCATGGAACTGCATTCGGCTGAAATACCGGGTGGTGATAAATTATTGCCCAAGAAATATGCAACCATGCACCATTTGGATGTGTCGGTGACCAAATGGCTGAATATCGGTTTGTTTGAAGGAGTGATCTTCGGAAGAAAGGACCGCTTCGATTTCGGTTATCTTAACCCTATTATCTTTTACCGTTCCATCGAGCAGCAGAACGGAAGTTTTGATAACTCCATTATCGGCCTGGATGCCAAAGCTAATTTCGACCACAAGATCCAGGTATACGGACAGCTTTCACTGGACGAATTCTTATTATCCGAGATAAAAAAGAACAGGGGATGGTGGGCGAATAAATTCGGGATACAGATCGGTGCCAAATACATCGATGCATTCGGGATCAGTAATCTCGACCTGCAGGTGGAACATAACAGGGTTCGTCCCTTTACCTACTCACACCGGGATTCGGTGGCCAACTATTCGCATTATAACCAGCCGCTGGCACACCCGCTGGGCGCAAATTTCAGCGAGTACATCGGCATTGCCCGCTACCAGCCTGCACCCAAATGGAATATTGTGGGCAAGCTGATCTATTACAAGCAGGGCAAAGATAGCAGCGCACGGAGTTTTGGCAGCAATATCCTGTTGCCGAATATCCCGCCTTACCGTGACGGCGATTTTGGGTACTCGATCGGAAGCGGCCAGCAAACAAATGTATTTTATGCGTCCTTCCTGCTTTCCTATGAGTTCAGGGAGAATTTATTCCTGGAATTGAATGCCGTAATGCGTAAACAGGATATAAAGACCCCGCCTGTTTCAAGCGTTAACACCTCCATTGTTAATTTGGGTATCCGCTGGAATATGGCGCGGAGGGAATTCGATTATTAATTTTTAAACCACAATAGGAAGATAGACGCATAGAATGCCACATAGCTCTTCTTATGTGAACCTATGTTCCTGTTGTTCTATGTGGTTCAATCAGAACAGGAGATTATTTTTTTGAAACGGGAAGATAATAGGTGTAATCGTAAAATGTTTCATCCGTCCGGGCAGCACCGGTTGAACTAAACAATGCCTGTCCCGCCCAATTGTCAATAGCGGTTCCCAGCCACAACTCTTTTACCCCCTCTTTTTCCAGTTGAGCTGTTACCGCTTCCACGAGCATCCGGCCGATCCCTTTTTTCCGGTGATCTTCCCTGACTTCGATATCATATAAATAGCCGATATTTTCTGTTGCGTAGAGTGAGGGGAAATGATAGGCCAGTGTATAGCCGACTACTTCATCGTTAAGGATCGCGGCAAAAAGACAGGACCGGTTATCGCCCACTAATTTTTGTATATGGTCCAGGGTGGCCGGCTGACTTCCCTCATCGGGATCTTCAATATAATGTGTGATGATATCGTTGATGAGCATAGTGTCTTCTTTGCTTACTTTCTGAATGGTTATTTCGCTGATCATGATGATCTATTTATGCGCCTGGATAAGCAGTAATGTATGCTCTAACGATCTGTTACTTGTCCAGGATTGATGACCGGGAATAATAAATTTTGGGTTCTTGAGTTTAACCTGGAGATTCTTAATGGTCGCGGGATATTCTTTTATGTTGGCTTCTTCCACATTGCCGAGGTCTGTGGCTTCCGTGCTTTTTACCAGGCAACCCCCATATAAGATCTTTTCTTTTTCAAACCAGGCCACAATATTATCGGCCGTATGTCCCTGGCCGGGATAATATACCTGGAATTTATACTGCCCGACAGAAAAAACCGTATCCTTCTCCATCAGGAACTCCGCTCTTTTCTCGCCTTTTACTTTGGAGATATCGTCCGTCCGCTTTGTAGTGAATGTTTTTACGCCCTTTTCTTTTAGGAATTCAAGCGCGGCTGTCTTGTCTTTATGAGAATGTGTGGCAATACAGATTATTACCACTTTGTTATGTTTGGCTTTTATGCTGTCCAGCAAGGGTTGGAATTGCGTTGTATCCCATGGTGAGTCGAATAGCACGACACCTGTGTTTGTTATAAGATACATTCCATTGGCCGGAACGGGATTGCCTTTCCAAAGATTGTAGGTTGTAAAAACATAAAAATCACCGGTCAGGTGCGAGATTTCGAGTTTTGGTTTCTGTCCCTGTCCAAAACCGCGGGTGAAAGAAAACAAAGCGCTCATAACTATAACGATCCGGAAAATTTGTTTCATGTATCGGGCTGAATTGCTTTTAGAGTGATAATGAAGTAAAGGTAAGAATTAGCTGCCCGCCCGGGTTGCGG
>DASYLC010000397.1:0-3614 GCA_036009775.1 Chitinophagaceae bacterium | reverse complement strand
ATCACCGGTTGAAAAAGAAAGTGCTCTCCCCGTTGCCCATACATACTTTGGAAGCGATCGGGTGGGATAGCAAAGTACTCCGGATCAGCGATGAGTTGTTTGCCATCCATAGCAAGGTAAGTGGGTTCTTTCTTTTCCATTTAGATAAAAGGACCGGGCAGGTAAATTTACAGCCCCGCAAATTTCTTCCCCGGTATAAGATCAATTGCCTTTTCCTGGACAGGGACAAACGGCTATGGGCCGGTACGCCAATAGGGTTGTTGCAGCAAAAGCTGAATCCATCTTTTTTACAAACAAGGCTGTTCAGCGGTCCGGACGAGGACAGTATTTCCGGGTGGTTCACTTCCACCCTGCGATATAAAAACAAAATATATGTTACACGTTTCTCCCGTAATTACGGTCTGCTGATCGCGGATACCGGGCTCGCAGGACCTGTTAAAAGGATAACATTTTTTGGAAATGGTCCCTGGAATGAAGTGAGGTCTGTACAACAATACCATCCTGATACCTTGTGGCTGGGTACAACCGGAGGGATTCTCTGGTTCGATACGAAAACGGAGCGCTATGGAAAACTGGAAGAGAAAAAAAACTACTCCCTGTTAAAAGAGTTTGACGCTGTTTTGGCACCACCGCGTCCCGATGGGTCGGCCTGGATGTGCAGTTTTATGAATGGAATTGTCGCACGGTATGATATTGCTGCCGGCAGTTTTGCTTTTTTTACGCCGGAAACCACTCCCGCTCTTCCTTTCCGAAAGGTCAAAAATATCGTATATGATGCATACGGGGATGTATGGATCAGTGGTCATGGACTAACGAGGTGGAACAACCGGCAGCAGGTTTTTGATACGATGATCTCAGTGTACAGCGGTTTGAATAAATTCAATGAAGATATATTAACGATGAGTGCAGATGCCCGGGGATCTCTTTGGCTGCACAATGGCCGAAACGGTCTTCTTGAATACCAGGTGAAGAACAAACAGTTTATTGCCTACACGATCAATGACGGGCTTCCTTCCAGCGAGATAAGGTCATTGAGTCCCGTGATCAATAATAAACTTTGGATAGGTTGTAATAACCAGCTTGCCGTCTTTGATACCCGCACCAGGAAAACCATGTTGTTCGACGAATCGGATGGATTACCGGAAAGCAGGCCCACCGGAAGGATCATTGACTATGATAGTAACAGCCATACCTATTTTATGGCCTGTAACAATTACCTGCTTTACTT
Organism: Chitinophagaceae bacterium; assembly: GCA_036009775.1. GTDB lineage: Bacteria > Bacteroidota > Bacteroidia > Chitinophagales > Chitinophagaceae > JJ008. Next base: position 2,386 of record DASYLC010000397.1, on the reverse strand, counting down.
TCCGCAATACTTTCCTTCCGCTAAAAATGGTACCAGTGAATTGTTGATCCAGGAACTGGTAGTGAATGATAAAAAACATTTTTTTAATCCGGGCGACGACCTGCAATTGAGCCCGGGCGAAAATAACCTTGCGCTTCATTTTACTGTAATTGATTTTGAAGCAGGCGGAAATTACAAATTTGCTTATAAGCTGAATGCCGGGGCAGAGTGGATAAGTATCGGGGAACAACGGATGATCAACCTGACCGGTCTCTCACCAGGGAAATACACCATAGCACTGAAAGCAACGGGGAAATCCGGCGACCAGTACCTGGAAGAACTTCATTTTTCAATTGCTCCCCCTTTCTGGAAAAGGAACTGGTTCTTTATCTCAGCGGGATTACTGCTTCTTGGTTTGGGATATGGTCTGTACCGTTACCGGGTCCGGAATGTGCGGCAAAAAGCAAATCTTGATAAATTACTGGCCCAGACAGAAATGAAAGCATTGCATGCACAGATGAACCCGCATTTTATTTTCAACAGCATCAACAGCATCAGTGAAATGATATTGAACAATGAGAACAAGGATGCTTCGCACTACCTGAGCAAATTCGCACATTTGATCCGGAACACCCTGGACCAGTCGGGAAAAGCATTTGTTTCGTTGCGTAATACAATGGATTATCTCCGCCGTTATATTGAAATGGAACAGATCCGCAACAATCATTTTATCTTTACCATGGAGGCAGCGGATAACCTGGATACAGATGAGATCCAGTTGCCTCCCATGCTGATACAACCGTTTATCGAAAATGCTATCTGGCATGGTATTACGGAAACACGTAAAGACATTTCGATCCGGGTTGATTTTAAAAAAGAGAACGATCAACTGGTCTGCATCATTGACGACAACGGGATCGGGATCATCCGGTCGTTGGAAAGCAGCCGGGTTTCGGGTACCACGCACCGGCCCGTAGGTATTTCCAATATCCGGAACCGCATATCCCTGCTCAATGAAAAACATAAACTGGCCTGCAGTCTTACTATACAGGACAAGACAGAAATATCTGGAACAGGTGAAACAGGAACGCTTGTCACCTTGCGTTTGCCACTGGAAATAAAAGAAGATGAATAAAGTAAGAACGATACTGGTAGATGATGAACCGAGGGGGCTTTCGGCCCTGCAAAAACTGCTGGAGTTCAATTGCCCGGAACTGGAAGTAGTGGCTTGTTGCAGCAGTGCCGATGAGGCCGCGGAAAAAATTGAACAGTTGGATCCCCAACTTGTTTTCCTCGATATCGCGATGCCCCAGAAAAATGCCTTTGACCTGTTGAAGAGTTTGGGGGCCATTCAATTCGAGATCATTTTTGTGACCGCCCATAATGATTATATGGCCCAGGCTTTTCGTTACAGCGCTGTAGATTACCTGTTAAAGCCCGTAGAACATAACCTGCTTTCAGAGTCGGTAAAACGGGCGGTCAAACGAATTGAACAAAAGACAGAGAATAACCTGGCCACCCTGCTTTATAATATCCATCATGCCAACAGGCCGGAGCGGATGAAATTGTGCATCCCTTCCTTAAAAGGATTCCAGGTCATCAGCCTGTCTGAAATAATATACTGTGAAGCCAGCAGCAATTACACGAATTTTTATTTTGTCAACCGTCCCGTTATCTGTGCCTCCAGGCCTATCCATGAATACGAAGCATTATTGACCGATTCCAGTTTTATACGGATACACAAATCCTTCCTGGTCAATCTCGAGCATGTAAAAGAATATATCCGGGGCGAAGGCGGATCCGTTATTCTTTCCAATGATCATGAAGTGGAAGTATCCCGGAGAAAAAAAGATCTGCTGATGACGAGGATGAAAGAATATTACAAGTTTTAGGAAACTCACGACTCACGACTCACGACTATCTCTCCCTTCATATAAAAAACACATTCTCCTCCCATGATCACCCTGTCGCCTTTTTGTTCACAATACAATTCACCCCCTCTTTTCGAAAGTTGACGGGCGGTCATTGTATCTTTTCCCAGCTTCTCGTTCCAGAAAGGTATCAGTTGTGAATGCGCGGAACCGGTCACAGGATCCTCATCGATGCCGGCGGTCGGCGCAAAAAAACGGGACACGAAATCCACTTCTTTTCCGGGTGCGGTGATGATCACCATCTTATCCACCCTTTTTAATTTCAAAAGATCGGGCTTGCAATTTTGTACAGCAGCTTCGTTCATCAGTTCTACCATGTATTCCCGGTTCTGGTAGACACCGGCAATTTCAGGATCACCCAATCCACTGATCAGGTCTGCCGGATATTGATCGATCCGTTCCGGTTTCCAGGAAGGAAAATCAAGCAGGAGTATATCGCCTTCGCGGGTTACGGTCAACGGCCCGCTTTTAGAATG
>DASYLC010000396.1:0-25078 GCA_036009775.1 Chitinophagaceae bacterium | reverse complement strand
GGGAAAGGAGATAGTTCGTATACCCTATAGGCGAAACTGTATTCAGCAGTAATGACAGTAGTGGAAAAAAGTCCCAAAAAGATCCAGTCCAATCTTGTGATACCGGCCATCAGGACCGCCGCTCCTATTTGCGGGAATGATTCTTTCAGTAACATCCCGTAATCCCGGAGCCGCATACCCCGGTGTAATGGTATTCGCATCCGGAACCGTGTCACCAGGAAACAAAACAGCAGTTCTATCGCGGAGCCAATGACAAAAACAATAAGAACCCTGTCAATAGTAAGCTGCGAAAAGAAAATAAGAATAGGGAGCAGGATCACCCTGGCTATATTATTGACCGATGACATCGCCGCCAGCCAGTCGAATCTTTCCTTTCCATTGGCTATTTGTTTAAAAGGAGATGAAAAGAAGCTGAGCAACTGGCTGCATCCTACGATCAATAACAGATCGTGCACGGAAAAAAAAGCAGGGAATGCCAGGTGAAGCATAAGCAACATCATATAGAACCCGATACCGGAGAGGAATACATGAAACAGGAAAACGGTCATGATCTTTGAGCTGTCCGGGCCGGTAGCGGCTTTTTTTACCACTATTTGTTCAAGGCGCAAACTCAGCAGGTTATTGGCGAATGCAAAAATGGCCAGGGACCAGTTCAGTTCGCCATAGTTTTCTTTTGGTAAATAGAAAGAGGTTATAAGAAATACAACAGCCCCCAACGATTGGTTGATCACCACCTGGATGGCGCTGGCAGAAACATCCTTGAGTAATTTTGGCGTCATATAAAATAGCTACCCTATTTATTCTTCGCAGTACCGCTGCCAAAGAAGAAATTTTTTATTTTAACAGCCGGTCCATACACTGCGGCGATCATTTTTTTTACCGGTTTGCTATCGTTCACATGCCAGTCGGTGGTACGCGGCTTTTCCACAACATGATTATGTTTTGTATAAGCATAGGTGGCGATGGAGGTCCGGTATTTATTTTCAGGGAACGAGGTTTGGTCATACCCATGCAATGTATAAGCACGGGTTTGCTGGATGATCATCCGGTTAAAAGGGACTTCTATCTCTTTTTCTTCGCCGCTGCGCAGGTCCACCAGTTTCAAATGGCCTTTATACTCGGGTTTCCATTCCTTATTCATATATAAGAGCAGGTTCATATTCCGGTACCAGCCTTTTTTCATCGGGTGGTAATTAAAATCCAGGTGCATATCCAAAAAGCTGTTCTTTTTTCCCTGGTGCAAACCGCCGCCATGATTTTCAGGATCGACAAACACTTCTTCGTTGGCGATAAAACTCAGGAAAGCATTCATCCGCTGCGAACTGAGATCGGTGTATAATTCCTGGAACTCCTCACCCAGTTCCCGGTAATTTGATTTTTCGAATTTATTTTTTGCAAACATATAATCCCTGCTCTTGTTACTGAGCTCGGGTATCTTGCTGTACAGGGCTTCCATTTTTTCGGGATCACAAAAATTATCAATGACCAGGTAGGGATAAGGTTTTGCCAGCAGGTAGTCCAGCCTCAGTTTTTCCCTGTTCCTTTCCAAAAAATCGAGGTTTATCATTTCGTATCAGTTTAAGTGTCCCAAACTTTGTTTTGTTATAACCGGTACAATTCTTTTGTATGCTTCCAGAGTCTGGATCGCAGCTTGTCGCCAGGTATATTCTTCCAGCACTTTTACCTGTAACTCTTTTTGCAATGGACTGGCTGCCGCCGCGGAGATCGCTTTCCCGATGGATTCCGCACAGCCCGGATCACAGTAAAAAGCATTTTCACCAAAATACTCACGGGTAAATCCCTTGTCGGCCACTACAATATTGCAACCCATCGCAGCTGCTTCGAGAGAGGATAGTCCGCAGGTCTCGAACCAGCTTGGAAGAACATGCACCTTCGCTTTCTTATAATAGGTTGCCAATTCATTCTGTGTGACCCGCCCGATAAAACTGATATTATCCCCTGCAGTCTCCCGGCAACGCCGGTAATAACCTGGCTGGTTGGGCGCGCCATCGCCGATCAACAACAAATGGAAGCGGGTACCATTCACGGCTTTTATCAGGTTGAACTGGTTCTTTATTCCTTCAATCCTTGCCGCACAGATGACCAGGTTATCTTCTTTTACCATTGCAGGATCAGGCTGGAACAGTTCTTCATCGATCCCGTTGGGAATGATTGCATAGGGCTTGTCGATGGAATACAGCGCCTGTAATTGTTCATACTCTTTCCGTGAGTTTGGCAGGATCATGGCCACCCCGCGCAGGATCTCTTCGATCGATCCCTGGTGGCCTTTCCAGAGATAATTTTTGCTTTGGAGTTTATCCTTTCCCAGCATCCACTTCGAAACGGCTTTTATATACTCATTGGTTCCGGCCGAAAATTTCCGAAAAGCAAATCCCGAAATGCCCCGGCGATGTTGTTTATCATACTCGCTGTAGTCGATCAGCACAGGGGAAAGGACAAATGGCTTATTGGCTTTTTTGATATGGTATAAAATATTGGCAGGTCTTGTGATATCAAAAAAATGCAGGAGGTCGAATTCATCATAATTGATCTTTTCATCGGTCAAATGGACAACCACATTCACCCCCAGTTCCCGGAGATGCCGGGCCGTTTCCATTACCTGCACAGTGATGCCCCCATGTACCTCGTATAAGGTCGACCGTGCAATGAAAGCTATTCTCATGTTTAAAGGCTACGATTGCTGATTGATCTGCGATCGTCAAGCTAAACGTAAAAGAAAGCTCAAGGGTAGCCTTTGGTGAAAAAAACTTTTCGAAAAATCAGCGCAGAATGTTCTGTGACTGAATGTATTGCAATTCATTCTTCCAACGAACGGGATATGCCCGCCTCCATGCCGCGAAGTTCAGCAAGTCCTTTCAGCCGCCCGATAGCACTGTACCCCGGGTAGGTGGTCTTATGCAGATCGTCCAGCATCTGGTGACCGTGGTCGGGACGCATTGGGATGGAGACATCCCTGCGTTTCATGATGGCCAATATTTCTTTGATAACGGCAAACATATCTGTGTCGCCACCGAGATGGGCGGCTTCATAAAAATTTCCTTCCCCGTCTCTTTTGGTATTGCGTAAATGCAGGAAGTGGACATGATCTCCAAAACGTTTCAGCATTTTGACGAGATCGTTATCCGGTCTTGCGCCAAAGGAACCAGTGCAAAAACACAAACCGTTCGCCGGCGAGGGAGCGGCATTGATAATATCGACAGCATCCTGTTCCGTGCTGACGATCCTTGGCAAACCCAAAACAGGATAAGGAGGATCATCGGGATGAATGGCCATCTTCAACCCGCAGGTTTCGGCTACAGGCACTATCTGCTGCAAAAAATAAAACAAATGCTGTTTCAGTTTGGCTGCATCGATCCCTTCGTATGTTTTCAGCGCTGCCAGGATCTGCTCTTCGGTAAACTGTTCTTCGCTGCCGGGTAAACCCAACAGGGCGTTGCGGAAAAGAGTTTCCTTTTCAGCAGCTGTCATACTATCGAGTCGTTGCTTTGCTTTGGCGGCTTCTTCAACGTTATAATCTTTTTCAGCGCCGGGTCTTTTTAAAAGATAGAGATCAAAGGCGATGAAGGCAGCTCTTTCAAAATACAGGGCCCTGCTTCCATCCGGCATCTCGTAGGAAATATTGGTTCGCATCCAGTCGAGGATGGGCATAAAATTATAGGTAACCACCTCCAACCCGCATTCAGCAACATTCCGCAGGCTCTGCTTATAATTTTCGATATGCTGTTTGTAGCTACCGGTTTGCTTTTTGATATCCTCACTTACCGGGAGACTTTCGATCACCGTCCAGGTCATACCTGCTTCTTCAATGACAGCTTTTCTTTTTTTGATCTCTTCGATCGTCCAGACCTCTCCAACGGGAATATGATGAAGAGCTGTCACTACACCGGCCGCACCCGCCTGGCGGATATCGGAGAGTTTTACCGGGTCATTGGGTCCGAACCAGCGCATGGTCTGGTGCATTAATGTTGCCATTGATGATATTTAGGCTAAGATAATGAGCAATTGGCAACAGGCAATGAGCAATAGGCAAGCGTCATTGCGAGCGGAGCGAAGCAAGGCAAAAGTCTATTTAATGACAGTCAGCTTTATACTCTCCGTTTTTGCAGATGAAGTCCCGACCATGATTGTAAAATCGCCCGGTTCCACTATCCATTTCATGTTCGCATCATAAAACGATAATAATTCCGGGTTGATGGTGAAGGTTACTGTTTGCGATTGACCGGGTTCCAGCCATATCTTTTTAAATCCTTTTAACTCTTTTACAGGTCTTGCCGCGGAAGAATAATCATCCCGGATATATAGTTGTACCACTTCGGCGCCTTTGCGGCCGCCGGTATTCTTTATATCAACACTTACCGTAACGGTACCATTCATTTTCATTGTAGCAGAAGATAAATTCGGTTTGCTGTATTGAAAGGTTGTATAACTCAATCCATGCCCGAAGACAAATAAAGGAGACGCATCAAAACCCAGGTTATATCCGCGACGGGCAGAAGGTTTATAATTATAATATGCGGGGATATGGCCGGTTGTTCTTGGAAAAGAAATGGGCAATTTGCCCGAAGGATTGATCTCACCGAATAATGCATCCACGATCGCATAGCCTCCTTCCTGTCCCAGGTACCAGCATTGCATCACGGCAGGCACGGCGGCCACTAAACCGGAGATGCTCAATGGTGGGCCACTGTTAACAAAAGCGCAGGTAGGCTTGCCCGTTGCGACGATGGCCGAGATCAGTTCATTTTGCCCGTTCAATAATTCCAGTGTTGGCAGATCGCCAAGATGATCGGGCGCCCATCCTTCACGGCTCATACTTTCATTGCCACCTACGAATAATACAACAACATCGGCCTGTTTCGCGACAGCAACCGCTTCGGCGATCTTTGCATCGCGGTCCTTATTATCGGCGAGGTTGATCGTATCGGCAAACCAGTTGTTCTTATCCGTCAGTTTTACTCCTTCCGCGTATAATACATTAATGGAGCTGCCATATTTCTCTTTGATCGCCTGCAGGGGAGAGATACAAACCCTCGGCTTGCTGGAATACCCGCCCAGCAGACATTTATCAGCATTGGGGCCGATCAGTGCGATCGTTTTTATCTTATCCTTATCCAGCGGGAGGAAATTATTATCATTCTTTAATAAGACCATCGCTTCCTGTGCCGCTTTATAGGCAATAGCTCTTTTTGCCGCGCTGCCAACAATTCTTTCCGCTTCATCGGGATCCACATAAGGGTCATCGAATAAGCCCAGGCGGAATTTAGCGATCAGTATCCTTGTAACAGCCGCGTCGATCTCTTTGGTGCTGATCTTTCCTTCTGTCACATATTTTTTAAGATTTACAAATCCATCCGGGTCGGGGGTCTCCATATCGATCCCGGCTTTGAAAGCAAGTAATCCTGCTTCATCATAGGTCGGTGTGATCTTATGCAGGGTGCTCACATCCCTGATCGCAAAATAATCGGAGACCACTACTCCTTTAAATCCCCACTCCGTCCTTAATATATCAGTGAGCAGGTGTTTGTTGATATGTGCGGGCAATCCCCATATTTCGTTATAGGTCGCCATCACGTTCATGGCTTTGGCTTCCTGGACAGCTGCTTTGAAAGGAACAAGAAAAACTTCTCTTGCTGTTCTTTCATCAATATTACTCGGCGCTACATTGATCCCGTTCTCGCTTTGGCCGTGAATGCCAAAATGTTTTAATGTTGTCGCTACATTTTTTTTACCAAGATAAACACCATTACCCTGGTACGCTTTGATCTGTGCCACGGCCAACCGGGATATCAGGAAAGGATCCTCTCCCATTGTCTCTTCCGTTCTTCCCCATCTCGGGTCTCTTGTTACATCCACCACCGGCGCCAGTACATGATGGCCGCCTCTTGCTCTTACTTCTTCCGCCACGTTACTGAATATTTCCGTCATCAGGTTCTCGTTCCAGGTGCTTGCCAAACCGATCGGTACCGGGAAATTAGTAGCATCCTGTGTTTGCTGGCCATGGAGGGATTCCTCATGTGTCATGACAGGAATACCCAATCTTGTTTTCTCGACAAAATAGCGTTGTATCTTATTATATAGCTCTGCTGCCTGCTTGGGATGATAACCGGAGCTGTTCGGGCCCGCCTGCTCATTTAACCGTCCGAGTTCGCCCAACCCATTCTTTAATGCAGTGGCCGCTTTTGTCTCATCAAAGTCGCCTTTACTATCCAATATCCTCGATTTCTGTATCCACAGACATTGTGTCTGCATAACCTTTTCATCAAGGGTCATTCTTTTTAAAAGATCGGCAGCTCTTTGCCCGGGAGAAAGTGTTTTGTTCTTATAGGCAGGCAACCCGCCGGATCCCGTGGACTGCGCTGCAGATGAAAAACCCGACAGTACAAAAAGATATATTAAAAAATACCTGTTCATTTTCGTTTTGATTTTATCCGGCCACTCCCAATGGCGAGAAGTAAACAAATATGGCAACGATGATCGCCACGACTATTACAGAATGAATAACGTCCCATTTGTTCCAGCTGGCCCGGCTTGCGGCTTTGTCCTCTGCAACAGTAGTGGCAAATGTCAATCCCCTGATCTGCTCCTCATTTGGTTTTGGCGTAAGCAGGCTTACCACCACCATTAAAGCAATGGAGAACAGGAAAAGGTAAATACAGAAATAAAGGAAATTGATTGTCGCAAAATCATACAAGACCCCGCCCAGGTCTTTTTGGAACAGTTCCAGTGTCAGTTTAATTATACCTATAATGAAACCGACGACCATTGCCGTGTATGCACCTTTGGCATTGATCCGTTTAAAAAATACGCCAAGCAGGAAAACAGCGGCGATCGGTGGTGCCAGGTAAGATTGTACACTCTGGAGATAAGTATAGAGTGTGGTCGAAATATTTCCCATCATCGGTATCCATGCCATCCCTAATAATACCACTACCCCGGTTGCAATGCGCCCGACCTTTACCAACTCTTTATCGCTTGCCTGTGGTTTTATCTTCTGATAGATATCCATGGTGAACAATGTAGAACATGCGTTATAAACGGAAGCCAGGGAACTCATCAACGCAGCTAACAACCCACCTGCCAGCAAACCTCTTAATCCCATCGGCATTACTTCCTTTACCAATGTTGGAAAGGCCGCATTATTGTCCGTTAAGGTCAGGGTGCCCTGGTTGACCATTGCCACGGCGATCAAACCGGGAATAAGGAAGATGAAAAAAGGAAGTAGTTTGAGGTAAGCGGCAAATATAGTCCCTCTTCTTGCCTCTTTTTCGTTCTTGCCGGCGAGGCATCGTTGTACAATATGCTGGTCGGTACACCAGTACCACACTCCCACGATCGGTGAGGCCAGCAATATTCCTAACCATGGAAAATTGGGATCGCTTAAAGCGGGAAACATATTCAATTTTTCTTTTGGAACAGCCGCGATCATTGCATTCCAGCCGCCTACTTTGTCAAGCCCGATAAATAATAATACCCCTGATCCCACTAACAATACGATTGCCTGTATGGCTTCCGTATACATTACTGTGTGCAGTCCTCCCAGTATCGTGTAAATACCTGTTACCACCACCAGGATAATGGCTCCCGTCCAGAATGGTACTCCTAAAAAAGATTCGAATACGATAGCGCCCGCGAAAATAGTAACCGATGCTTTTGCAATGACATAACTTAATAACTGGATAACGGATAACAAACGCCTCGCTCTTGGGCTAAAACGTCTTTCCAGGAATTCAGGCATTGTAAAAACCTGGCTGCGCATATAAAAAGGAACGAATACCCAACCCAAGATCAGAACTATATAAGAATGTAATTCATAATGTCCCATTACAAGACCCGTTGATGCACCGGTACCGGCCAGCCCGACAATATGTTCGGATCCTACATTCGAAGCCAATATCGAGGCCCCGATAACCCACCATCCGAGATTCCGGTTGGCCAAAAAATAATTGGTCGGCGACGATTTGCTTTTTCTTATTGACCATACAGAAACACCCGCGATGATCACAAGATAGAGAATGACAAAAAGCACATCAGTTGTTCCGAGGAAATTCATACAGCTGGTTTTAGTTGTGTTTATTAATTATGGTTGGTGAAACTATACACTGTTTTTTCCGCATACACTTCGCCGGGCTCCAGTATGGTCTCCGGAAAATTTTTATGATTAGGGCTATCGGGGAAATGCTGTGCTTCGAGGCAAAGACCCGCATACTTATCATACCCTTTTCCCTGCTTGGTATCGCCGAGATCACTGCGTAATAAATTACCGCTGTAAAAATGAATAGCGGGTTGCGTAGTATACATATTCATACAGCGACCGCTTTCCTTGTGAACCAGGGAAGCGGCCTTTACCAGTTCCACATCCGATCTGTTCAATATCCAGGAATGATCATAGCCATTTACTTTACCGATCGCAACCCCGGTCCTCCGCAACGTGGTAAAATCCATGGGCGTATTCTTTACATCGATCAGTTTTCCGGTGGGAATGGCATCGCCATTGACCTCCAGGAAACGATCGGCATTCAATTCCAGCTCATGACCAAGAATATCCTTTTCCTTTCCACCCGATAAATTAAAATAGCAATGACTGGTAAGGTTAACAGCGGTCGCCTTATCCGTCACCGCTTGGTAGACAATATGCAGGGCGCTGTTTTCCACTCTGTAGGTAACAGATACATCGAGGTTACCGGGAAAACCTTCTTCCTGGTCCCTGCTGCGGTAGGTAAACCTGACCCCATCTTCTTCCGGTAGTAGTTCGCCATCCCAGTAGGCTTTATCAAATCCGCTGGCACCACCGTGCAGGCAATTCCTGCCATTATTATTGGTCAGGTGGTACTCGCTGCCATTGATCCGGAATTTCGCATGAGCGATCCTGTTAGCAAAGCGGCCGCAGATCGCTCCCATGTACATATCGCCGGCCTGCGTATACCCCTTAAGGGAATTAAAACCCAGGACCACATCTGCCGGTGTCCCGGTGTTATCCGGTACGATGATCCCGGTGATAGCGGCGCCGTAATTGATCGCTGTGACCTGTATCCCGGCCAGTTCCGTGATGATATACTTATTAACGGGCTTGCCCTGGTAAGTTCCAAAATCCTCCACTGTTGTTCTTACAGCCATCAGATATAGCGGTTGATGATGTTTTCCAAATATTCCTGGCGCCCGCTTATTACAGCCGGCTCGCCTTTTTCGATCGCATAATTGCGCAGGTCTTCCAGTGACAATTTTCCTTCTTCAAATTCTTTTCCCTTACCGCTGTCAAAGGAAGCATATCGCTCTTTTCTGAATTTTTTATAATCCGACTTTTGCAAAATACTATCCGCAATGATCAGTGCTCTTGCAAATGCATCCATCCCGCCGATATGCGCATAGAACAGGTCTTCGGGATCGGTTGAATTACGGCGGATCTTTGCATCGAAGTTGATACCCCCTCCTTTGAACCCTCCTGCTTCCAGGATCACCAGCATTGCTTCCGTCAGTTCATACACGTCATTAGGGAACTGGTCAGTATCCCAACCATTCTGGTAATCCCCGCGGTTGGCATCGATACTGCCCAGTAAACCTGCGTCGGCAGCCACCTGCAGCTCATGGGAAAAAGTATGTCCCGCCAGTGTTGCATGGTTCACTTCTATATTAAGACTGAAATCATGTAAGAGATCGTACTGGCGTAAGAAACCGATCACTGTCTCCGAGTCATAGTCATATTGGTGTTTGGAAGGCTCGCAGGGCTTGGGTTCGATAAAGAATTTTCCTTTGAACCCGTTCTTCCTTGCATAATCTTTTGCCGAGTGGAGGAATCGTGCAAAATGTTCTTTCTCCCTTTTCATGTTCGTGTTCAGCAAACTCATGTACCCTTCCCGGCCTCCCCAGAAAACATAATTCTCTCCTCCCAGGGCGATTGTGGCATCCAGGGCTGCTTTTACCTGTGCTGCGCCATGTGTCACTACATGAAAATCAGGATTGGTAGCGGCTCCGTTCATATACCTGCGGTGCGAGAATAAATTAGCGGTGCCCCATAATAATTTTACACCGCTTTGTTTTTGTTTTTGGGAGAAATAAGCAGTGATGGCCTGCAATCGTTTATCATTCTCATGTATATCATTCGTGTACTCTACTGCGTCCACATCATGGAAACAGTAGTAGGGCAACCCGAGTTTGGTCATGAATTCAAAAGCCGCATCCGCTTTATCTTTTGCTTTCTCCACCGCATCCTTTTTTATATCCCAGGGGAATAAATGTGTGGCTTCGCCAAAAGGATCAGCGCCGCTGCCGACAAAACTGTGCCAGTAGGCGCAGGCAAAGCGGAGATACTCCTTCATTGATCTTCCGGCGACCAGTTTATTCTCATCATACCAACGGAATGCCAGCGGGTTGTCCGATTGTGGTCCTTCGTAATTGATCTTTCCTACCCCTTGAAAAAATTCTTTTTCTCCTGTGACTACTGACATATTCTTTCTTTTAAATGAGTGAATCAGTTTACTTGTTTGTGTAATTGTTCCAGCCAATGGCCGTAATGGTCATTGTATATTGTGTGATTCGCAGGTTTTACCAGTTCCACCGGTTTGAAATGCTGAAATGCTTCTTTGGGAGAAGTATAGATCTTTGCTCCCAAACCCGCTCCTGTGGCAGCCCCGATACTTCCGTTGGTCTCGTACATTTCAACCGGTACGTTCAGTGTACTGGCAAAACATTCGGTAAAGAGTTTGCTCTGGAACATATTCGCCCTGCCGGCCCTTATGATCGTCGGGTTCATCCCATTTTCCCGCATGATATCGAGTCCGTAACGGAATGCAAAAGCGATCCCCTCCTGCGCTGCACGGAATAAATGGGCATTGCCATGTTTATTGAGGTCGATATTATGGATATGTGCATGTACGGTCCGGTTATTCAGCATCCGTTCAGCACCGTTACCGAAAGGAAAGATCACCAGGCCATCTGTGCCGGCGGGTATGGTTGCGGCTAACTGGTTGATCAGTTCATAACTGAGACCATTACCCGAAATATTTTTGATCCAGCGGTTCAGGATACCGGTGCCATTGATACAGAGCAGTACACCGAGTCGTTTTTGTTCCGCTGTATAATTCACATGCGCAAAAGTGTTGACCCTCGATTCATTATCGTAGGTCAGCTGGTCGCTAACGCCGTAGATCACACCACTGGTCCCGGCCGTAGCAGCTACTTCACCGGGCTGAAATACATTCAGCGAAAGTGCATTGTTGGGCTGATCGCCTGCTTTATAGGTAACAGGTATCCCTTTTTTCAACGATAAAGCAGATGCCACTTCTCCCGTGACCCTTCCATGTTCGTCGAATACATTTTTTATTTCCGGGATCAGTGATTGGTTCAGTCCATAATACCCGAAGACATCTTCCGATAATTCATTTTGCTGAAAATCCCAGAATACGCCTTCCGATAACGCGGCGATGCTGGTGGTGATGCTGCCTGTCAGTTTCATGGCGATAAAATCGCCCGGTAACATGATCTTATCGGCTTTGGCATAGATCCCCGGTTCGTTTTCTTTGACCCATGCCAGTTTGGACGCGGTGAAATTACCCGGTGAGTTCAACAGGTGAAGCAGGCATTTCTCCTTTCCTATTGCTGCAAAAGCTTTATCACCGGTTTCAACGGCACGGCTGTCGCACCAGATGATGCTGTTGCGCAAAACATTCTGCTCTTTATCAACCATGACCAGCCCGTGCATCTGGTAAGCGATACCAATGGCCGCGATATCCCGGGGATCGTATCTTCTTTTGGCATGCAGTTTCAAAATAGCCAGTTGTACATGTTCCCACCAGGTATCGGGCGATTGTTCCGCCCAACCGGGTTGTGGAGCAATGATAGCGGATTCGGTTTCGGGGTAATGTGCCGAGTCGATACATTCCTGCGTGGCGGCATCCACCACAGAAACTTTAATAGAAGAAGTGCCTATATCAATTCCAAGCAGTAGCATGGTTCCGATGGTTTTCTATTGATTAAGTTACTGATTAAAAAGAAAGGAAGGATGGAAGAATCCATCCCTCCTGACGATTGCTTATATACTAAGAACTGCTCTGCTTTCGAAAGCTGGTTGAACGAATAATATATTCCTTTCTTCTCACCCGGATCAATAACCGGGATTCTGCGGATACGCGGGTCCTACAGTGGTCCTGTCGATCTGGTCTTGCGGTATTGGTCTGAGCATATTCTCAGGTCTGATCGAAGTACCGCTTTCTGTAGGGTTCCATGCTTTCACGCGGGTAACCAGTGTTTTTGTTCTTACAAGATCCAACCAGCGCATTGATTCTCCATAGAACTCACGTGTACGCTCTTCCAGGATAAAATCAAGCGTAACCTGAGCACCTGTGATTGTCATCGCTGTTTCACCTGTCGCCTGGTTCTGTCCCGGTGCATAAAGATCTGCAGATGTTGTAGACGGATAGCAGGTAGGTGAACCCGCTGCACAACCAGGTGCAGGCCCTGTATTGGTACGATAAGCCGCCCTTTTTCTTACAACGTTGAGCATATTGGCTGCATCTGTTGTGTTACCCAGTTTGAAAGCCGCTTCCGCAGCGATCAGGTACACATCCGAGAAACGTGCATGCACAACCGGTCTGTAAGAAGGATCGTTGTGGTGCAATCTTCTTGGATCCGCCAGCTTCTTCATATAGGGATAGATATTATTGTTCTGTAGTCTCGGAGTGACAATAACCCCTTTAAAAGGGTTGGCGCCGTTGTTCTGTGGTGCACCCACCACTTCATAATCTGAAAACCAGATAGCAGTATCTACCCCCGCAGTCAATGTTCCTCTTGAACCTGTAACACTCGGTCCGGAATAAACGCCCACGACCACTTGACCGCCGCCTCCACCTGGTCCGCTATTGCTTAACCAAACTGTCTGGAAAGTTTTTTCATAACGTGAATCGATCGTTCTGTTCACAAAAGCCTGATCAAGGATATAGCTCTTGCCGGTATTAGGACCTGTGGTCAACAGCGGTATATTGGGTCTTATTCTTGTAAAGGGCCTTCCGAACTGAACATCCCTGTTGATCATCGTTGCGCCTGCACTGGCCAGGTTATTTCCACTGGCTGTTGTATTCACACCGATCACCGCCGGGGCGTTGAACAAACCCATCCATGGTGTAACGTTTACCCCGGAACCACCGGCTTGTCCGCTACCGGTAGTTAAGAATCCATACTTGGGATCATTAGTATGATCGGTTACAAAGATGGTTTCTTTACCATAGTCATTTGCTGGATTGAAAGCGTCTGCATAATTCTGCCAGAGGTCCAATCCATAGGTCGCTTTATTAGTGATCAGGTCCTGGGCTGTATTATACGCTAATTGAAAATCGGCATTCGAACTATTCAGCCATCCTCTTGTCAGGTACACTTTTGCCAGCAACCACTTCGCAGCTCCTGCGGTAGCAGCTTTCCCGAGAAAGGGGGCTGTCGGCACATTCGGAAGGTTAAGTATCGCATCCTGGCAATCTTTCACGATCTGTGTATAAATATCATTTACCGGCGATGGTGCCGCCTCTTGAGAAGGAACTGTAATGAAAGTCGTCTTTAAAGGAATATTGCCATAGGTTTGAACAAGATAGAAATAGATATAGGCTCTCAGGAACTGAGCCTGCCCGTTATACATCTTTAACGTAGCCGCATCCAGCCCGGCGGCAGGCGCTTTTTCCAGTATCCCATTCAGTAAATTGATCGTTGAGTAAAGACCGAAGCCCCCATTAAAATCCGTACTGGCCAAACCGTTATAGGTGAATACCCGCTGGTTTTGAGCGCTGCCACCCATCAGGTACTCATCAGTTCCTGCCATCTGGTTGATGGTAAAACCTTCTGTTCCCCATAACCCGCGCAACGAATTATAAGAACCGGAAATACCACCCAGCAAACCCAATGGGGTGTCTAATGTTAGTGGAGTAAGGCGGGATCTCGGGTTTTCTTCGAGAATTTTTTTACAGCTACTTGTCATCAGGAGGGCCCCTAACAGGACCGCATAACCTGGTTTTATATTTTTAAACAATTTCATATTACAAGTATTAGAGGATTAGAAATTGAGGTTTACACCAAAAATGAATTGCCTTGTTGCGGGATTGTTTGCATTGACCGTTATCTGTCGTCCTATGGTACCTGCCTGGCCGCCGGTACCTTGCCCGGCTACCGCACCTCCATATCCGTTTCCTTCCGGATCAGGGCCATAACCTTCTTTTACAAAAGGAGCATAGATCATGAATGGATTCACAGCAGATACATATATTCTGAATGAATTGATCGAGCCACCCAGTTTATCGATCATTCTCTTCGACAAGTTGTATCCCAAATTGATATTCCTGCATTTGACAAATGAGCCATCCACATAAGAAAGAACAGAATTGTACTGGGGTGGTGCCAACGCATCAGGTTGAGGGAATTTATTGGTAGGATTCGTGGGTGTCCAGTAATCCACTTTCAATTGGTTGTTACGACCTGTCAGGAACCAGTTATATCCTGCAAAAAAGGATCCACCGGGTTCGCTTGATAAATAAGGAACCACCACTTTCATTCCTATCCTGGCAAATATGTCGACCGATATGTCAAACCCCTTGAAATTGACAGTATTACTCAGCCCGGCTTCAAACTTGGGTTGAAAATTTCCAATGACCTGGCGATCTGCCGCAGTGATCATGTTGTCTCCATTTACATCCTCCAACCTGATATCACCTGGTTTTTGTATGGGTGATGTTTGTGTGATCAATCCATGGTCACCTGTTTGCCAGATACCCAACTTCCTGTAATCATAGATCACGGAGATGGGTTGACCCACGAACCAACCATTACCAATATCATTCATTTGTGTGGGCGATGTCAGCTGAACGATCTTTTCCCTGTTCAAAAAGAAATTAAAATCGGTTGACCAGCTAAAATCAGCTTTTTTGATATTGATAGAATTAAGGGTCAGCTCAAAACCACTGGCCTTTGTTTTTCCAAGATTAAGGAATGCACGATCTGCTCCATTGCTGATAGGGAGGCTAACCGGCAACAGGATATCTTTTGTTTTCTGGTTATAGATCTCGATACTACCGGTCAACCTGTTTCTCCATAGGCCAAAATCCAATCCAAAGTTGAACTGC
Source organism: Chitinophagaceae bacterium (assembly GCA_036009775.1). GTDB lineage: Bacteria > Bacteroidota > Bacteroidia > Chitinophagales > Chitinophagaceae > JJ008. The sequence goes on along the minus strand of DASYLC010000396.1, from coordinate 9,965 downwards.
GAAGTGCTCTGCCATTTAAGTTTTTCATTAGGAAGGCTAAAGATCGCATAGCCCCCCTGCTGACCAGCAGTGGTCTGTCCAAAATTATAAGCAGTATTATTAAGCAACCCTAAAGTTTCATATGGGTTGATGCCCTGACTGGCCGCGATACCCCAACCTGCTCTCAGCTTAAGGTTACTAATAAAAGACATGCTGCTCATGAATTTTTCATTCATGATATTCCAGGCTAGCGCAAAAGCGGGGTAAGTATAGGATTGGTTGCCAGGTGCCAGGACGGATGACTCATCGTGACGCATTGTGGCCGTGGCACTGTAACGATTATCGAAACTATAAGTAATACGTCCCATGAGAGACACCAATCCTCTCTCCCACATATAGTTGGCTCCATCAGGACCTGCATTCACACTTGCTGCCGTGTAGAAGTTGGTATTTTGAATAAAATCAAATGGTACGCCGATCGCGGCTACATAAGAACTGGTCGATTGCGATTTTTGGGCACTATACAATGCCGTTATCCCGATCCTGTGTTTCTCTTTTATTGTTTTTTCGTACATCAATAAATTCTCGATGGTGTATTGCCAGAATTCAGTGTTCCGGATACTTGCGGTTGACGCACTTTGTGCAAGAGCGGTATTCACATAAGTACCGGGACCAGAATAAACATCTCCTTTATCCTGGTAATAGTCCAAACCTACATTGATCCTGTATTTTAAACCTTTGATAAGATCCACTTCTCCATAAAAGCTGTTAAATGTCCTCAATCTCCTGTTGCGGGCCAGTATCGCTTCCTTTCTTGTTTTCAGTGTAAGCGGGTTAAATAAATTATCTGTTCCGCCGGTCAGTATCTGGAGGTTTACAGTACCATCAGGATTATAGGGATTGGCCAACGGCGTAATTCTCATCAAACCGCTGGTGACTCCGCTGCCCCCGGGTGTATTTTGCACCCCTACTGAGTTAATTGTAGTAACTCCTATCCTGATCCGTTTGCTCACCTGGTGATCCATTGAACTCCGGATATTATAACGTTTGTAGTTCTGATTGGGAATAACGCCCTCCTGCAGGAAATAACCGAAACTCATTGAGAACCTGCTTTTATCAGTACCGCCTGAGGCGCTGATATTGTGATTGGTCATTGCACCGGTTTGATAGATCAGGTCCTGCCAGTCGGTAGAAACTCCTGCAGCTATGGCAGCTGTTTCTGCAGCAGAGTTAGGCCAGGGCTGTGAACCAGGTGTGGTACTATGTCCTGCAGCGGCATCCAGTTTGAATTGTGCATACTCTGCGCCGTTAAACACACGCAGGTTTTGCATCACTCTTGTCATCCCATAATATCCATCATAATTGAATCTTACTTTCCCGCTATTACCTCTTTTCGTGGTAACCAATATCACACCACCCGCACCCCTTGATCCATATATCGCAGTAGCCGATGCATCTTTCAGGATCTCTAAACTGGCAATATCATTGGGACTGATATCATTCAGGTTTCCGGAATAAGGAATACCATCAACGACAAGTAGTGGTGCGTCGGCCTGGTCTGCAGTTGCGGCTTCTAATTGCTGCTGACCACCAGGATTACTGCTGGGAAGGTTTTGGTTGGTTGTATTGGCCACCATTGTCCGGTTACCCCTGATCCTTATCTGTGAACCGCCACCGGGAACCGAACTGGTGGATGTAATATTAACACCCGCCGCACGACCTTTTAACTGGTCAAGCACATTGTGCGAGGCTGTTCTCATCAGTACATCAGAGTTGACCTTCGTAATAGCGCCCGTGATATCTCTTTTTTTCTGTGTCCCATATCCCACTACTACTACTTCATCGAGACTACCGGAGGACAGTACCAACCGTGCATTGATCGTTGCGTCATCACCAACCGTTATCTCCAGGTCGGTATAACTTACATTGGAGATCACCAGCACCGCGCCTTTGGCGGCTACAATAGAATAATCCCCGTTGTCGTTCGTGACCGTTCCGGTGGTTGTTCCTTTTACCACAACAGAGGCACGTGGTACGGCAGCGCCCTGTTCATTGGTCACCCGCCCGGTAATGGTCCTTTGTGCAAAAGCAACCATCCCTGTGGCAAGCAATCCCACCAGAAGAAGCGAGAAAAAAGCGATCGTTTTCCTTCGCAGCAGCGTTAACATCGTCTTTTTAATGTGTTGAGACTTTTTCATATTAAATATTTTGGCAAGTAAAGAGAGTTATTGGTTGTATAATGGTGTTGCGGTATCAGCGCCCGCTTCATGCGTCACTGATCAATCGTAAAGGAGGTATCTGGTGTTGAGGCTCCCAATGAAACACCACTATTTTAACGGGTGATTGTTGCGAAGAAAATGGCAAAAGGGGCTTATTCTTTCTCATATAGCAACGTTGTGCGGCAGCACAGTTTTTGGTTAGGACAATCGTTCAAAAAGGCTTTGTCAGAACGAATATAAGTTTTTTTTGAAAAAATGCAACCGATTGCAATTATTTTTTAAAATTTTTCCTCACGCTTATCCTGGCTCGTTATTGCGAAAAAGTAGTACATATAATATTGTATCGCCGAAGATCCGGATGATACCCGATAAACCGCCATAACAAAGGAAAAAACTGGCATACTGAGTAAAATGATCTAAAAAATACTTTTACACTATGAGCCGTTTTCTCTATTTTTATAAGAGACATACACTAAATTAACCTTGCAACCGATTGCATCATGAAGCCCAAAAAAGAGGTAACTATCTATGATATAGCACAAAAGCTTGACCTGTCATCAGCTACAGTAAGCCGTGCCTTACAGGACAATCCCGCCATCAATAAAAACACCCGGAAAAAGATCCAGGATGCCGCAAAAGAACTGGGTTACCGGCACAACACATTCGCCAGCAGCCTCCGGAAACAAAAGACGAATACCATCGGTGTTATTGTTCATGAGTTGAAAAGCAGTTTCATCACGGCCGTACTGGCGGGCATAGAAAAAGTGGCTACCGAATCAGGTTATGACCTGATCATTGCCCACTCTTCCGAGAGTTTTGAAAAAGAAGCCGCGAATGCGCTGAACTTATTTCATAAAAGAGTGGATGGACTGATCGCTTCCCTGGCTTTTGATACAAAAGGACTCGATCATTATAAGATCTATGAAGAAAGAGGTATACCCGTTGTCTTCTTTGACCGGGTAGAAGAAAAAAGCAGCAGCACCAAAGTCATCATCGATAATTATAAATGTGGTTACCAGGTTACCAATCATCTTCTCGAACAGGGCTGCAAACGGATAGTCCTGGTTACCGCCAGCCTGAAGAGGAACGTGTACGCCCAGCGTCATAAAGGATATTCAGACGCTTTATTCGATCATGGCGTTCCGTATGAGAAGGACCGTGTATTGATAAAAGATCTGAGTGAGCAGTTCGGGCGTGAAGCTGCTTTGCAGATATTAAAGATGAAACCCTTACCGGACGGGGCATTTATCACCAATGATTTTACAGCAGCCGTGTGTATGCAAACCCTGAAAGAGCATGGTATTCGCATCCCGGACGATATTGCCATTGTCGGTTTTAACAATGACCCGATCAGTAAAATAATAGAACCCCAGCTGACCACGATCGATTATCCCGGCAATGATATGGGAGAGATCGCCGCCCGCAACCTGATCAATCATCTGAAAGGCGTGGCCAATATCAAACATACCAACACCATCGTAGTAAGTTCAGAACTCATCATCCGCCAATCCTCGCTGAAAAAAAAGGGACTACCATAAATACCGGTATCAACATGAAAAAGATGCTGCCCTTATTGTTTTTCGTACTGCTATCCAATATCCTGGTAGCAGAAGACGGGTACGATCTGTGGTTACGTTATAAAATGGTCACCGATCAAAAAATGTTGGCGCAGTATCGCCAGGCGATCAGCAGTATCGTCATCAGCGGTAATTCCCCTACCCTATTGGCCGCAAAAGAAGAAGCAGAAAAAGGATTGACCGGTTTATTAGGGAAAAAGATCCCGTTAAAAATTAGTTTACAACAGGGATCAGTGCTGATCTGTGCGGCAGGCGACCCGGTTATCGTAAAATGGATCGCCAGGGATGCCATGGCTGCCGCCCGCAACGATGGTTTTCTCATCCGCACATTGATATATGATGGAAAAAAAATAACACTCGTCACCGGCAACACCGATGCGGGTGTATTATATGGCACTTTTCATTTACTCCGCTTATTACAAACCAACCAGCCCATCGGGAATTTAAATATCATTTCATCGCCATCATCGGAGTTGCGCTTGCTGAATCACTGGGATAACCTGGACCGGCATGTAGAAAGAGGTTATGCGGGTATTTCGATCTGGAACTGGCACCAGTTGCCCGGCTATCCTGACAAACGTTATAAAGATTACGCAAGAGCAAATGCTTCCATCGGGATCAACGGAACTTCACTGACCAATGTGAATGCGAATGCCATGGTGCTGACAAAAGCCTACCTGGAAAAAGCGGCGGCACTGGCGGATATATTCCGGCCTTATGGCATCAAAGTCTATCTCACGGCCCGTTTCAGCGCACCCATCGAGATCGGCGGCTTAAAAACAGCAGACCCCCTGAATGATACCGTGCGTCAGTGGTGGAAGGATAAAGTAAAAGAGATCTATGAATGGATCCCTGATTTCGGTGGCTTTTTAGTAAAAGCGAATTCCGAAGGTCAGCCCGGTCCGCAGAACTACGGAAGGGATCATGCCGATGGCGCCAATATGCTGGCCGATGCAGTGGCCCCCTATAACGGAATTGTAATGTGGCGTGCGTTTGTGTACAGCCAGCAATCCAATGATCGTTTCAAACAGGCTTATGAAGAATTCAAACTACTGGATGGAAAATTCAGGAAGAATGTACTCGTACAGGTAAAGAATGGTCCGATCGATTTTCAGCCCAGGGAACCTTTTTCTCCTTTGTTCGGATCGATGGAACAAACACCATTGATGATGGAATTTCAATTGACCCAGGAATACCTCGGGCAGGGAACGCATTTAGTGTATGAAGCACCAATGTTTAAGGAAGTTTTGGATGCCGATACCTATAAAAAAGGAAAAGGCACCGAAGTATATAGAACGATCAATGGTATGGCTGGTGTTTCCAATATCGGTAACGAACGGAACTGGACCGGTCATCCTTTCGGGCAGGCCAACTGGTATGCGTTCGGCCGACTGGCATGGGATCATTCATTGAGCAGTGAACAGATCGCCGGCGAATGGATACGAATGACCTTTACCAATGATGCGGCTTTCGTTACTGCTACAAAAAAGATCATGCTTGCTTCGCATGAAACCATGGTGAATTATATGACACCACTGGGGTTACATCATATTATGGGTAATGGTCATCATTATGGCCCGGCGCCCTGGAGCGATAATTTACCAAGACCGGATTGGAATCCTGTGTATTATCATAGAGCCGATGCGGCCGGTATTGGTTTTGACAGGACAACAAGCGGTACCAATGCATTGGCGCAATATGCTGTGGAAGTTCGACGGTTATTCGAAGACCCTTCGACCTGTGATGAAAAATATTTGTTATGGTTCCATCATGTAAGCTGGCAGCACAAAATGCGCTCGGGCCGGACATTGTGGGAAGAACTTTGTTATAAATATTATAAAGGAGTTGCCGGTACCAGGCTGATCGGGCAACAATGGGATCAACTGGGAAAGTACATCGATGAAGAACGTTTCCGGCAGGTACAATTATTACTGGCGATACAGGTGAAAGAAGCAACCTGGTGGAGAAATGCCTGCCTGCTTTATTTCCAGGAGTTCTCGAAAATGCCTTTGCCGGCAGGAGATGAAAAGCCGGACCAATCACTGGACTATTACAAGAGCCTGCGGTTTCCCTATGCCCCGGGCAATTAGCGGTATATAAAGTAACTTAAACTCATTTCTCAACAAGGCAGTATGAAACGAACAACCAACAGCAGGCTGGCGATCGTAACGGGAGGCGCTTCAGGTATCGGGCTGGCCATTGCAAAAAAATTTACCGAACATAAGATCACGACGGTCATTATCGGGAGAGATCAAACCAAGCTCAGCAATACCAAAAAGAAATTAGGCAGACTGGCACATACGATCGCTTTTGATCTCACCAACCTCGCAGCGATCCCTGGACTGATAAAAGATATTGCCGGAAAATATGGCCCTGTTGACATCCTGGTGAACAATGCCGGTATCAATATGAAAAAAGAATTCACCGGAGTGAGTGACGAAGAATTTCAAACTATATTACTGACCAATCTCAACTCGGTGTTTGCTATCTCCCGGGAAGTAGTAAAGGAGATGATAAAAAGAAAGAAGGGTACCATCATTAATATCAGTTCGATGGCATCGCAATACGGTTTACCGAAAGTGATCGCTTATACGGCGAGCAAATCGGCGATCGAAGGGATGACAAGGGCCATGGCGGTTGAATTGTCACCACTCGGTATCCGGGTGAATTGTATCGCTCCTGGTTTTATTGCCACGGATATGAGTGCCAAAGCGCTGAACAGCGATACGGAAAGGAAACAAAAGGTAATGAGCCGCACACCGATGGGACATTTGGGTGACCCGGCAGATATTGCGAATGCGGCTTTGTACCTGGCCAATGGAGAAGCAAACTATGTCACAGGTATAGTGTTGCCGGTGGATGGAGGAAATTCGATCGGGTTTTAGAAATTGTTATATGAAAAAAAAGTTACTCGTTATAGTCTCTCTTTTTTGTACACTTGCCGCTATATCGCAGCCAGTCGTTTCCAGCGAAGCGCAGGACGGTTATTCCCGATTTGATCGTGTCTTTATTTATACCGATACGGCCGATCATGGCCTGATCCAGGTTGCTGCCCGTTTGTTACAAAGCGATATTGAAAAAGTAACGGGCGCAAAGCCATCGATCATTCACCAGCTGGATAAACCTTATCCCAACATTATTTTGATCGGTACCTGCGACCGGTCCTATTTATTAAAGAAATTGATAGAGGAGAAGAAGATCAATTGCAAAACCATCAGTGGCAAATGGGAAGCTTACCAGTTGCAAAATATTGAAGCTCCATATGGTCATATGGATAATATTTTTGTCATAGCAGGCAGCGACAGAAGAGGTGCCGCCTATGGTGTTTTTGAATTCTCCAGGCAGATCGGTGTATCACCCTGGTATTGGTGGGCGGATGTGCCGGTACAAAAAAAAGAACGACTGTATATCAGGAAAAACACTTTTATTACTGACGCTCCCAGGGTAAAATACCGGGGCATCTTCATTAATGATGAAGCGCCGGCATTGAGCAACTGGAGTAAAGAAAAGTTCGGCGGGTTCAATCATCGTTTTTATGAAAAGGTATTCGAGCTGATGCTGCGGTTGAAATCAAATTATATCTGGCCGGCTATGTGGGGAAATGCATTCTATGATGATGATAGCCTCAATATAAAGACAGCCGAAGAATACGGTATCGTGATCGGTACTTCGCATCATGAACCGTTGATGAGGGCTCATGATGAATGGAGACGCTATGGCAATAAACAAAAATGGAATTATGACAGCACGGAAACAGGATTGAAAGAATTCTGGAGAGGCGGGATGCAAAGAGCGACCAATGAAAAGATCGTCAGCGTGGGTATGCGGGGTGATGGCGATGAGCCGATGTCGAGGAAAACAGCTACTGCTTTACTGGAAAGGATCGTAAAAGATCAGCGGCAGATCATTGAGAATGTAACAGGCAGGCCCGCTAACGAAACACCGCAACTCTGGGCATTATATAAAGAAGTCCAGGACTATTATGACAAAGGCATGCGGGTGCCCGATGATGTGACCTTATTATTATGTGATGATAACTGGGGCAATATCCGCAAGCTTCCCAAACCTGGCGAGAAACCGAGGAAAGGCGGTTATGGTATTTATTATCATTTCGATTATGTAGGTGGGCCGAGAAATTATAAATGGGTCAACACGAATCCCATTCCCCGGGTATGGGAGCAGATGCATATGGCCTGGGAATACAATGCAAGGCAGATCTGGATCGTGAATGTGGGGGATATCAAGCCCATGGAGTTCCCGATCTCTTTCTTCCTGGATTATGCATGGAACCCCGAAAAGATCGGCGCGGATGATCTGCAAAAATATACAGAGCAATGGGCGGAGGCACAATTTGGAAAAGAGCATGCAAAAGATATCGCAGACATCCTTGCGAAGTATGCCAAATATAATAGCCGAAGAAAACCAGAGCTATTGGATGCAAATACCTATGAACCTTACAATGAATGGCCCGAAATAGTTGAAGAATATGCTATTCTTAACGAAAGAGCCGAAAAGATTTATAGCCTTCTCTCGCCTGAATACAAGGATGCTTTTTTCCAGCTCGTCCTGCACCCTGTTAAAGCCTGTACCAATCTTAATGCCCTGTATCATGCTGTCAGTATCAACAGGACTTTCGCAGCAGAGAAATTCATAGGCGCAAATGAATATGCAGATAAAGCGAAACAATACTACATAAACGATTCCCTTATCACTCTTCAGTATCATGCATTACAAAGTGGCAAATGGAATCACATGATGAGCCAGACCCATATCGGGTATACGTATTGGCAACAACCCCCGCAACAAACGATGCCCTGGGTCAAATATGTGTCAAAAGATTCCACTGAAGAAGTTTTTGACACAGCCATGAAACTGCCCGTTGCTGATTACCCGGCTAATCTGAAAAAAAATATTTTTTATGAGTCCGATGCGTATGTCTCGATAGAAGCCGATCATTTCACGAAAGCGGCTAATGCAAAAGGAATCAGTTGGAAGATCCTGCCCGATCATGGCAGAACGGGAAGCGCTATTACCAGTTTTCCCGTTACAGCACCAGCACAAATACCGTCGCCGGGCTCTCCTCGTGTCGAATATGAATTCTATACCTACAGTAAAGACAGTTGCACACTGCAGGCTTATTTTTCCCCCACCCTCAATTTTCACAATACACCAGGGGGATTACAATATGCCATTTCAATCGATGATGAAAAACCGCAGATCGTGAGCATTAACAACGATGACACCGCTACCGGCAGGGGTATCTGGAGTAAATGGGTCAGCGAGAATATTATCATTAAGACAACCTCACATAAAATAATGAAACCGGGCAAGCATACGATCAAATACTGGATGGTGAACAGCGGCGTGGTGTTACAAAAGCTGGTGATTGGATTTGGAATAAAACCCCGTTACCTGGGGCCGCCGGAAACGAGATTTATAAATATGGAATAAGAAATTATAGACCCGGGTTTTAACCCGGGTGCGTCGCGAACGTTGCCCGTTGCGATCGCCGCGAGAAATAAAAGCCGAATAGAATTACCAGACGCTGAAGAGTGCGACGCAACAGACGATCATAGTAGTACCATAGCTGGTCAAATAAAAATATTGCAATGAAAAAACTATTACTATTTGTTGCTTGTTCAATGACGCTTTGCGTTTATGCACAGGATTACAAATCCTTCCCCATGTGGAATACCACATTACCTTTTGAACAAAGAGTGAATGATGTGGTAAGCCGCCTGACCCTGGAAGAAAAAGTGGCGCAGATGCTGAATGCCACACCGGCGATACCGCGATTAGGCATACCTGCTTACGACTGGTGGAACGAAGTATTGCATGGCGTGGCGAGAACCCCTTTCAAAGTAACCTCTTATCCGCAAGCCATCGCTATGGCCGCTACATGGGATACCAACTCACTGTACCGCATGGCCGATTTTTCCGCGCTGGAAGGAAGGGCCATTCATAATAAAGCCATCGAATCCGGGAGAACGAATGAACGCTACCTGGGATTGACCTACTGGACACCCAATATCAATATTTTCCGTGATCCGCGCTGGGGACGCGGGCAGGAAACCTATGGAGAAGATCCTTTCCTGACAGCCATGCTGGCAAAAGCTTTTGTAAGAGGTTTGCAGGGCGAGGATCCGAAATATTTAAAAGCAGAAGCCTGTGCCAAGCATTTTGCCGTACA
>DASYLC010000395.1:0-60601 GCA_036009775.1 Chitinophagaceae bacterium | reverse complement strand
AACTGGTGGAACGGTTTGGCAAAAAACCTGACGTGGAAACGATACTCTTCCTGATCGGCATCCAGGAATTTGGCGATATCAAAGACAAATTCACCAAGGAACAGAAACAGGACCTGATGCATATTGCCATATGCAGCCTGCTGGCCCCCAGCGGCTTCTATGAACTGGAGAGTGTGGATGCCGATGGCTGGCCGCATTTCAAACAACTGAAACCGATGCCGGATATGAATGCGTTCGAGCAGGAAAATTTTTTAAAAGACCATATCTTACTTTATTTTAACGACCATAATCTCCATTTATAAATGATCGCTATGAAAAAAACATTGCTGTTGTTGTGCTGCTCCCTGTTTGTCAACTTTTCTTTTGCGCAGAAAGATTCCACCGTCGGCAAGAAAGACAGGAAAAAAGATGTACTGCTTCAAACCACCATGGGCGATATCGTCATTCGTTTATACGACTCCACCCCCCTGCACCGCGATAATTTTTTAAAGCTGGCCAAGACCGGTTATTATGATAGCCTTCTGTTTCACCGGGTCATTAAAAACTTTATGATACAGGGTGGCGACCCCAATAGCAAGGGTGCAAAACCAGGAATGCCATTGGGCAATGGTGGCCCGGATTATAAGATACCGGCAGAAATCAGGCAATCATTATTTCATAAAAAAGGAGTGATAGCCGCGGCCCGGGAAGGAGATGATGTTAACCCGGAAAAAGCCAGCAGTGCGAGCCAGTTCTATCTCACGCAGGGAAAGGTCTATACTGAAGCCGGACTCGATTCGCTTGAAGCGGGGAGACTGAAAGGAAGGAAGATCCCACCTGCTTACCGGCGTTCCTATACCACGATCGGCGGCATACCGCATCTCGACCAGGGCTATACTGTGTATGGAGAAGTAGTAAAAGGACTGGAAGTAATTGATAAGATAGCCGGGGTGGAAACCAGCAAAGGTTCCGACCGGGACCGGCCTCTCACTGATGTGATGATCATCAAAGCACAACTAATCAAGCGAAAAAAATATTAATAAAAAAAGATCCGCTTGTCAAAAACAAGCGGATCTTTTTTCACGTCTCACGCCTCACGCCTCACGACTCACGACTCACGACTGACAACTCACGCCTCACGATCTTACTGCCCTATACCACCACTATTATCTGTACGTTTTGTTTCTTCTTCCACTGCTGATTTTCTTTGACGGGCCGCTTTTACCTGGCTGTTACCAAAACGGTAGTTGAAGTTCAGTTTGAATTGTGGCATTTCACCATGACCATTGAAAGAACTGGTTATCCCGTTAAAATCAGAAGTACCGCCCCATTTCATTGTCTTGAATACATCACTCACTGCTGCCTTGACCGTACCCGCACCTTTAAACACCGTCTTTGATAACCCAAGATCCACATTACCCATCGCTTTTGATTTGATCACACCCTGCCATACTGACGGGGAAAGATACAAACCACTTATTTCACCTGTCCATCCTTTACCAAAATTGAAACTGTTCTGCATAAAGTAAGTAACAGAGAAGACTTTCAGATCCACTTTTCTTTTGCCCCCGCCATAATCTGCCTGGTAGTGCGAATAGTTCGCATTGGTTGTGGCGAAGAAACTATACCATTTATACTGGAAAGGGTAGCTGATATTAAGGCTCCACACATCCTGGCTGGCCAAATTCCTTTTTTGCAGGAACCCTTTGGTGCCTTCACCGGCCGCTGTGTCTGGTATCTGTGCGAATATATCTTTCACATGGCTGTAGTTCAATTTGGTTGTGAACCTGTACTTATAAATATTGGTGATACTAAAGCTGTTCGTGTATTGAGGTCTCAACGCTGTATTCCCCTTCATATAAGTATACTCATTGAGTTTGAACTCAAATGGGTTCAGATCCTGGTAAGCAGGGCGGTCGATACGACGGCTGTACGCCAGTGTCCATTGCATCATCGGGTTCTTATTAAAGGTCAATGCGGCACTGGGGAACAGGTCGGTATAACTTCTTTTAAAAGCAGAATCATAATTCGTCCAGTTGCCGCCTGATTTCTTAAATCCTGTTGAATGGCCATTCGAATGCGTGTTCTCCGCGCGGAGACCAAACTGGAACATCACGCCTTTCTTCAATTGTTTGTTATAGTTCACATACAGCGCATTGATATTTTCTTTATAATCAAACCGGTTGCTTTTCGCCGTATCAAGCACTTTGCTGTTCGTGTACACATCATAACGCTTAAAGTCATTATCTGTGTTCACGATACCGATCTTACCTCCCACTGACAGGCGTCCTCCTTTATAATTCGTTTCATAATCTGTTTTGAAAGAGAACAGGTCGATGTTAGTGGGGGATAACATATTGTTTATTACACGGCTTGTTTCTGTAACACCATCTCCCAGGTAATAAAAGTTGGGCTGGTACTGGTCGGATCTTATTTTGAAGAAACCATAATCCGCGTCAATATTCAGGTCTGCACCATTTAACACCGAGTAACGATAGTTCAGGTTAGTATTGATATTGTTCCTGGTCATATCATTATTATTTGTCGCCTGCAGGACCCTTACCAGGTTGTTGCCCGTGGATATCTTATAAAATTTCATCGGTCCGGCGGTGTTGAACTCATTCGCGGCAATATTCCCGCTGACCACCAGGCCGATCGTGCTTTTGTTATTGATAAAATAATCAAGCCCGCCTTTGAAACCATGCGTGTTGTTCTTGAACACCATTTTATTCCGCTGTTGAAACGATGTATCATCCTGCACTTTATCCAGGTTCATTTTCATCTGGTACTTACCGTTATTATAATTGTAATTACCGAATACATTGATACTTTTATTACGATGGTTCAGGCTCAAGCCGCCATTGTATTTAGGATATACGCCCTGTACGATACCGGCATTCACCGATCCGTTCGTACCAAAGGTTTTATTTTTCTTTAACCTGATGTTGATGATCCCTGCGTTACCGGCCGCTTCATACTTGGCAGAAGGATTGGTGATGATCTCGATCGCTTCGATCTGGGCAGACTGCAGGCTTTTTAAATAATTGGCCAGGTCAGAACCGGACAACGGAGAAGGTTTGCCGTCAATAAAGACCTGCACACCATTCTTACCGGCCAGGCTTACATTATCATCCTTGTCGATCATGACACCGGGGCTTCTGCGAAGCAATTCCAATGCATCATAGCCAACGGCATTGATAGTACCTTCTACATTCAGGATAGTTTTATCTGCTTTTACTTCTATCATTGGTTTTTGAGCAGTAACGACTACCTCCTTCAGATTTCCTGTCGCTTTTGCAATGGTCATATCAGGCACTGTAACACCTGCGCCAGATACTTCGAACTGGCCGGAGTATACAGGAGCGTATCCTACAAAGGATGCGCTGACCAGGTATTTGCCGGCTGCAGTCGCGCTGACAGCATAACGGCCATCGGTACCTGTTACTACTAATTTTACGATAGAAGAGTCTTTAGCTCTTAAAAGGGAAACGGTTGATTTTTCAAGGCCTTTGCCTTGCTGGTCCTTTACCATACCAGACACTTGTTGTGCGTTTACGGTGGCTGCCATTAGCAGAAACACCGAAAAAACTGTAAGTAACTTTCTCATAATCAATACACTTTTAAATTTGGAAAGCAAAGATAACCCTGTGTCATGCAATTGTAAAAGCGATTACCGACAAATGGTGTAATTCTTCCCCTGAACGGCATGAAATTTCCGGTGAACTGTAAAGATTCCTGCCGGCAAAATGCGAAAACAAGTGTTAGTCCTTACCTTGTTTATCAACATTTTATCTTAGGTTTGTATCCTAATTAATCGAAAAACCATGAATTTCCCTGCCAATCTGCGCTACACAAAAGACCATGAATGGGTAAAGCTGGAAGGAAACACTGCAACCATCGGCATTACAGACTTTGCCCAGCGGGAATTGGGCGATATCGTTTACATCGAAGTTGATACTATTGGTAAAGAATTACAAGCCGGTGCTGTTTTCGGTACCGTTGAAGCCGTTAAGACAGTATCGGATCTTTTCTTACCTGTTGATGGCACGATAACCGAATTGAACCCGAAACTCGCGGGTGTTCCTGAAGCGGTAAATAATGATCCATACGGAGAAGGCTGGATGGTAAAAATGACCGTTAAAAACCCGGCTGATGTAAATGCCTTGCTGGATGCCGCCGGTTATGAAGCAGTCGTTGCATAAATCCGATTATTAATAATTTCCGTAAATAACCGCGGGTGTTTTCAGTTTGCAGTTGATAACATCCTAGCCAACTAAATTGAATTCCAAAACCAAATACAGCGAAGAGGAGCTGGTGGCTTTATTGCAGGAGCGCAATGAGCAAGCCTTTAGTTATTTGTATGATAACTATTCCGGTTCACTGTATGGTATTGTCAACTCCATCGTCCCGAATAAAGAAACGGCGAATGATGTTCTGCAGAACGTCTTTATAAATATCTGGCGAAAGATAGAATCCTACGATTCTTCTAAAGGGAGGCTGTTTACCTGGATGCTCAACATTGCCAGGAATGCGGCTATTGACGAAGTAAGATCCAAGGGGTATAACGATTCCCAAAAAAACCAATCACTCAACGAGAACGTAGATATTCCGGGCGCTGTAACAGGTCCTACGGTAGGTGATGTAGGCCTGAAAAAAGTGCTGATGAACCTCAAAGAGGAAATGAGGGTGCTGGTTGATATGTCCTATTTCCAGGGGTTTACGCATGAGGAGATCTCAAAGGCACTGAATATACCTTTAGGGACAGTAAAAACGAGGATACGAAGTGCGTTGATACAATTACGAACATTGATACAATAAACTTGAATATACAGGAATACATATCTGGTGGCATCGTAGAAAGTTACGTGCTCGGATTAGCCTCCAAAGAAGAAATGGCTGAATTCGAACAACTGTGTTCACAATACCCGGATCTGGTCAAAATTCGTAATGACTTTGAAATTGCCCTTGAAAATCGTATGTTTAGTCTGGCTGTTACCCCTGCCGCCGAGGTAAAAGAGAAAGTGATGACAACGATCAGGCAGCAATCCAATTTTAACCAAACAAAGATCATAACTATGGAAAAATCAACCACAAGCAGTTCCTCTCCACTACGTTGGATAGCTGCCGCCGCCGTCATTCTCTTACTGGTAAGCGGGTACTTTGCTTACAATTTCTACAGCAAGAACAAAGACCTTAAATCAGAACTGGCCAAATCCGATGATGACAAGAAGCAGATGGATGACCGTTTAAAGAAACTGGAAATGGTGAGCGACCCCAATGTGGCCGTTGTTAGCCTCAAGGGTACAGAAAAAGCTCCCAAGTCCTCTGCCAACATCTATTGGGATTCTACTTCTTCGAATGTTTACCTGGTCGTAAAGAACATGCCGAAGCTTCCTTCTGAAAAGCAATACCAGCTTTGGGCAATCATTAACGGTCAGGACGGTGCATTACAACCGACCAGTCTTGGCCTCTTTGATGTCGGCGACGATGGAAAGATCCTCCTGAAAATGGATACCGGCGCTAAAAAGGCAGATGCTTTTGCGATCACGATAGAAAGCCGCGGAAATACCGGCGGACCTACCCTCTCAGAGCTCCAGGCCATGGGGAAACCTGTATTGTAAAAAAATATTTAAAACCAGCAATCCAGGAACCGATCTCTTACGTAAATACGTGTCACGACACTATTTGCTATAGTAGTTTTGGTTCTATAGTTGGTTAAAAAAAAGGGTCCTTTTTAGGACCCTTTTCTTATGAAAATTAACGAGTTATAAAAAAATCAATACTGTCTCACCCGCTAGCTTTTATCCCGATATATCGGGATTGAAACACAGCACACGGATTTTACAGATATGACGGATGAACACGGATGTTGTGCTGTAAACAGCATAGAAAGGATCAGTTGTCACTAAACTCCCCACCCGAATTAATACGTTTCACCCAAAATTTAGCGTAGCTAAATTAATCCGTGTTTATCCTTTCGGTCCGTGTTATCCGTGTTCCTGTATTTATTCCAATTTCAAACGGGACACCGTCAATTATCCTTACTATTGCGAAAATAAATTCGCTTGAAAAGCCCCAAAACCGCTCTCATCCTGCCCATTTGCTGGCTGATCATCTGCACTTTTTTACTGACCCTTCCTGGCAGCGCATTTCCAAAAGAAAACTGGCTGGATAAATTATGGGTGGATAAATGGGTACATATCGGACTCTTTTCCATTATGGCGTGGACCTGGTGTCTGGCCATGCTCTCATTTGGATTTCCTGTTACCCGCCTGAAGCGCATCTTTCTTATCTGGGCCCTTATCTGGCTGGCTTATGGCATCGGGATGGAATTCGTTCAGAAATACCTGATTCCCAACAGGGGATTCGACGTATGGGATATTGCAGCAGATGGAGTCGGTGCCGCGATGGGTTATTTCTACAGCCGGAAGAGGTATATAAAAAAATAGACCCCTGTAGAAACAGGGGTCGCAACCAAAACTAACTGCTTATGAGAAAATTGACTGACTTTATAATGAGTTTAAATAATCGCTTTGTTTATCTATAACGCAAATTTACTGCCAGTAGTATGATGTTTGCTGTTAACGAAAGTCTAAAAGAACCTCTTCAGTAATTACACTTACCGGACCCTTAGTAAAAATTCCCAGCTCCCGGGGCAACTATACGATGCTATTAAGCAAAGCTTTACACAAACAATAATCGCAACCTTATCCGATCCTGGCCTGAAAAACTGACAATCAACCGACAAAGAACTTAAACTGCTTTAGAACAACAGCTCTGCCGAAATACTATTAAAAATTCATGCCAAAAATGGCTGCTAAATAAAAAACCCTTCTGTTAACAGAAGGGCCTGTTTATTTTAGTGCCGGTGCCGGGCATTTCCTCCACGAAATTCTTCTGCCAACGATCCGTACAACAGATCTCTGCCATATTTTTCCCGGAACCTGGCCGGCTTTTACTTGCCATGTAAATGTTTTCTGTGTAAATGAAAAAAAATTTACAACTGGACCGTTTACATCGAATGACGGGGTCTTAAAGAGGCTATTACATGAATCCTTTGATCATATCCAATAATCCGCCTCCACCTCCCTGTCCTTGTCCCTGCAAGCTATTTTGAGATCGTTGTGTAAACTTCCCGATCAGGTCCTGCAGGTCGGCCTTGCCATCGCCGTTGGTATCTCCAACACCGCCGGTAAATTTATCAAGCAGGTCCTGCAAAGGAGAGCCCCCTGTTTTCTGCGTTGCTCCATCCTGTTCCGCTCCGGCATTATTACCGATCAGTGAACCCAGGAACCCATCCATATTCAGATTTGAATTACCAGGGTCCTGGGTTTGTTTGATCAATCCATCGAGTGATCCGGGTATGAGATCATTCGCCACATTGCTGGCAGCCGAAGGACTCATGTTGTATTTTCCCACCAGTTTGCTGATAAAATGCCCCACCATCATGGTCACGATAGGGTTCTTCAATAATCCACCGATACCGCTACCCGTACTGACGGAGGAGTTGCCGCCGCCTTTGAACAGGTCGAGAATATTCTGGAGACCACCGCCTGCCATGATATTTTTAAATCCACCGGCGATGGTCTGCGTGGCATCGGCCATTACTTCCTGGTTATGTTCATTAGGGACTTCAGGGTTGCTGACCACGGTATGTTGCCCCAGCTGTTTTACAATATTGACGAGTTGATCTAACATAATTATTTATTTTAGATTGAAGATTAACATAGCATCGTACCTGCATAGCAAAGTACCTATTTAAGAGACAGGATGCGCGGGCAGGAAAAATTAATTTTGTTTGGCGAGTTTTTCCGAGTTCTCCGCGAATTGAAGCGCATCCACCAATTCCTGTATATCACCATTGAGCACGGCATCCAGGTTATAAAGCGTAAGACCTATGCGGTGATCTGTGACACGTCCCTGCGGAAAATTATACGTTCTTATTTTGGCGCTGCGGTCACCTGTGCTTACGAGACTTTTCCGGTGACGTGCAATTTCATCCTCTTGTTTACGGACCTGTTCTTCGTACAACCTGGTACGGAGCATTTGCATGGCTTTTTCCCTGTTGCCCAATTGCGACCGCTCCGTTTGGCAGACCACCACTGTTCCGGTGGGTAGATGCGTCAGCAGTACTTTGGTCTCCACCTTATTTACATTCTGACCACCGGCACCACCACTGCGGGCCGTTTCCATTTTTACATCCGCGGGATTCAATTCAAAATCCACTTCTTCGGCCTCCGGCATTACCGCCACAGTAGCTGCCGAAGTATGTACTCTTCCGCTCCCTTCTGTATCCGGCACCCGCTGTACACGATGCACACCGCTTTCAAATTTTAATATCCCATATACATCATCACCTGTTACTTCGAGTTGTACTTCCTTGTACCCTCCCACACTTCCTTCGGTCTCGCTTAACAGGGCGATCTTCCATCCTCTTCTTTCGCAATAACGCATATACATACGAAGCAGATCGCCGGCAAATAAGCTGGCTTCGTCGCCGCCGGTACCTGCCCGGATCTCGATGATGGCATTTTTTTCGTCCTGCGGGTCTTTGGGGATCAGCAACTGCCGGATAGTTGCTTCCATCTGTGTCTTCTTTTCTTCCAGGGTCGGGGATTCCATCTTGGCCAGTTCCCTCATTTCTTCATCAGCACCTTCCAGTGCTTCTTTGTAGAAATCGATATCCTCCAGGACCTTTTTGTATTCATGGTAGGCGTTCACGATCTTTTCCAGGCTGCGGTATTCTTTGCTGGTCTCGGCGAATTGTTTGTTATTGCCCACGATCGCGGGGTTGGTCAATGCTACTCCCAATTGATCAAATCTTGCTTTTATCGCTTCCAGCCGGTCTAACATACTAGTGAAAATTCCAAATAATAAATTCTAAATCCCAATTAAGCGGCAAAAATAACGATTTGGAGTTTGGCAACTGAAATTTGAAATTTGTGGTAGTGTCGCAGTTTAAAATTTCCGCGTTCCAGCAGGGCGTTTTCTGAGTAGGATGATTTATGGGTTGATATAATGTCCCTGCGGGACATATTGTGCTCCCGGCATTACAAGCTATAGCACAAATCGTTCCTATGGAGCGACATCAAACCTTCTTATAACATATCTACCCGTAAAATGGCCCTACGGTCAATGTCATTAAGTTAAGGAAACGGCTAAAGCCGTTCAGAGATTCTCTCCCTTTTATAGCCCACGGTTTAAACCGTGGGCTATAAAAGGGACAATCAAAAAATAATCGTTTTAACGATTTACCGCTTAACTTAATGACATTACCCTACGGGACAAATTGATTTCAAATTGACCCACTACTAAATTTCTTTTTTATGGGACTTCAAAAATTCAGGGCCGATCAGCTATTTGACGGATACCGTTTCCGGGATAAAGGTTCTGTACTCATCATCGACGAGAAAGGGGCCTTTGAAGCGATCGTTCCTGCAATGGAAGCAGGAGATGATATACAACAATTGAAAGGCATCCTTTCTCCCGGGTTTATCAATTGTCATTGCCATCTTGAATTAAGTCATTTAAAGAATGTGATCCCGCCGCATACAGGTCTTATCGAATTCTTATGCTCTGTGGTAACCAAAAGAGATTTCTCTCCCGCTATCATACAAGAGAAGATCATTGCCGCGGAAAAAGAAATGTATGAAAACGGAACTGTGGCGGTAGGCGACATTGGCAACACCGCAGATACGGCGCAGGTAAAAAGCAAGAGCAGGATCCAATGGCAGAATTTTGTGGAGGTATTGAGTTTTACGGATGAAAAAGCGGAGGAGAATATCAGGCATTATAAACAAGTGGCAAGCGAACTGGAAACTGCACTCCGTCCATCGTCCATCGTCCATCGCACATCGCTTGTTCCGCATGCACCGTATACCATCAGTCCCAAAACATTCCAACTGATCAATGAAGAGACAAAGGACCAGGTCATTTCCATCCACAACCAGGAGCACCCCGCCGAAGATGTATTGTACAGGACAGGTGGCGGTGATTATCTGAAACTGTTCAGCGTATTTGGCGTTGATAAATCACCTTTTCCTGTTACCGGGCTAAGCAGCATACGATCTGTCCTGCCTCATTTCAATAACGGTCAGACCATCTTTCTCATTCATAATACTTTCATGCCTGAAGAAGATATTGTATGGGCCAATGAATATGCATCCACCAATGGATTGAAACTGGTGTATTGTATCTGCATTAATGCCAATCTATACATTGAGGATAAAGTTCCGCCGGTCGATCTGTTCATAAAACATAATTGTCATATCGTATTGGGAACGGATAGCTATAGCAGCAACTGGCAATTGAGTATTGCGAAAGAGATAGGATCAGTCCATAAACATTTCCCGCATATCCCCCTGGAAACGATCCTGCAATGGGCAACTATTAATGGGGCAAAGGCTTTACGATGGGATGATCGGCTGGGTAGTTTTGATCCTTCGGCTTCGCTCAGAAAGAAGAAGCCGGGACTGGTGTTGATTGATGCTGATTTCTCCCCGAAAAGGATTGTCTGAACTACGATAGAGTTTCGCCGGGAATTTCGTGAATTCAATCAGGTATTGACGAAAGCCTTTCTTCTCAAAACAATTTTTGCATTTACCTGTCAATCAGTGCCGGGTTACAAAACCCGGTAGTGACCCAGTTTGAAAAATTTGAACCATATAGGACATTAGCATACATAGGTTGGAACAAATGGCCTATGTGAAAACTATGTTGACTCGAGCGGCTTAAGGCGGCAGTAGCCAAAATTTACTTCGTTTTATGCTCCGATAGTGCCTGTCTTAACTTCTCCGGCCCGTTTGTAATTGGCAATAATTACTCCATTTGGTGTAACAACACTCTCTGTTAATGTAAATGCTGCCGGACCCGTGCCATCGTCAAACAATTTTTTCCCTTCACCAAGGGTCAATGGATGAATTATCAGCCAGAGTTCGTCCACTAAATCATTTTTAAGCAACAGTTGAATAAGTTCACCGCTCCCCCAAACCTGAATGTCAGAACCCTCTGAACTTTTTAACTTCTCAATATCCGGCAGAGTATTGAGGAAAACCGAGTTTTTCCAATCTGACTTATTCCTGGTCGTGGACAAAACGTATTTCGTGACATCATTGATCCCTGGCCAAAAGTCTGCATGCTCAGGCCAGTAGTTTTCAAAAATATCAAAAGTCTTCCTGCCCAAAAGAAGATCTGCAGGTTTCATCAGTTTTTCCATAACCTTACCAGAAACGTCGTCATCATAAGGAGCAGACCAACCGCCGTATCCGAAACCGCTTGATGTATCTTCCTCTGGTCCACCCGGCGCCTGCATTACTCCATCTAATGTAATCATTGATAAAACAGTTATCTTTCTCATAGTATTTAACTTATAGTTGTATTGAAATTGTTTTACTTTAAAAAGCCATCCAGGTAACCCAGTATTGTTTTCGTCTGCATCATCAGGCTGACATGGCCCTGCGAAGGAACAATGGCCAAATGGGATCTTGGCATCGATCCCAGATCAGCAGTTACAGCACCTCCGAGTAATTGATATGTTTTCATCAACTCAATTTTATCCAGGCCATCATTGTCTCCTGAGATCAGTAATACCGGCGAAGTAATTTTCGCAATATTGGCTTCACCGATGTCGAATGGTACCCCGGCAAAAGCAATCATCTGTTCCAGGAACTTTGTCCATTTTGTTTTGTCAGGTGCTATTGCATCATATGCCGCTTTCAAAGGACTATTCGTAAATACTTCAGGCTTGAAATTTTTAAACCCATCATTTACTGCGGGTAGCCAACCGCCACTTTTATACGTGGAAGAAATGATCACTAATTTTCGTACCCGTTCAGGGCTTTGTATTGCCAACTGGTAAGCCACGGAGCCACCCATGCTAAATCCTGCAACATCAGCACTGTCAACTTTTAGATGCTTCATTACTCCGTCCACATCACTTGCCAGGGTGGCCAGGCCTAATTTTCTGTCTGAAAACTGTGTGTGCCCATGTCCCTGGAATTCAATGGCAATTACCTTTCTTGTTTTGGACAATTCAGGTATTAATTGTCCCCAATTCATCTGAATGTTCCAAAAAGCACCATGCAGTAAAACGATAGGCCTGCCCTCACCATATACTTCGTAATAAACTTTAATACCATTAACAGGTACGTAGCCACTGTCGGCAGGTTTACTTTTTTGCCCGTTAGACTGAAATACCGTAAAAAAAAGTATAGTAATTATTACTACCGGTTTGGAGACATTAAATCCTTTAAATACTCTTTTCATAAAATGCTCTTTAAACTATTTGAATTTTATTGACAATGCAAAAATAGAGGGCATTCCAGGATTTTACAGTGTGTAAAAGCGACAACATCGAGGGTGGATCGCGACAAAATATTACCGGTATGCAGAAAAAGAATCCCACTAAAAATAAACTGAAAATTCATTATGGCCCCTGTACGATCAGCCCAGTATCTCCCGCAATACCGGCAATGTCCGCATCGTTCCAAACTCCGGGATATGCAAAGCATAATAGGTCTCGCAAACATGCAGCAGGTTGCGGCGAAAATCATGATTCAATTTTATATCCTTTAATTCTTCCGGGCGCATCACTTTTAATAGTTGCGACACGATGGCCGCCTGCTTATCTTCCAGGAAGTGCGGGTGCCGGGGTTGCTCAGCCACAAAATTCCCTTCCTGCAGATCGAGGTAAGGATATTGTTCGCTGTAATTATCCGTGATGCGGAATCCAAAATGGAAAGGAAGATGCAGCGCAAAGAAAAGAGGCAGGTTGGCCATTACCGGGCCGCTGCTTTCATCCAGTTTTAAAAAAACATCCTCTGTGAAATCAAAAAGCGCCGGGTTCGGTTCAGGTTGTTTCAAACATTTGGTGAGCAACTCCACCATAAATAAAGACACTGCATTTTTGGGTACATCGCTGAAGATATGCTGGTAAAGATGCTCCCATTTAAATTCTTTGATACGGTTCAGGTGCCTGAGTTCATTATGATAGACCACGAGGTCCAGCAATGCGGCGGGTTGAAAAAGATTGGCCTTGCCTGTTCCTTTCCTGGTGGATGTTCTTACACCGTTTACGAGGTAAGACTGGATACCAAATAGTTCAGTGAACACCGTAACAATAACACTTGTCTCTCCATACTTCACCGATCGCAAAACGATCCCTTTTGTTTTATGGAGTTTATCTGCCATGTTATTCTTATGTGCTGCTATGTTCCTATGTGGTAAATACTATCACACTTCGGTGAGTTGTTATTTGCCGATAAAAAAGATCTTTGTCGCCATTTTTTCCGTTTTCCCGTCATCATTTACCAGTACCAGGTACACTCCACTTGAGATCCGTTGCCCTTTATAATTCTTTCCATCCCATACGGCCTGCCCGCCTAACGCTCTTGTCTGGTAAACCAGTCGTCCATCCAGCTCCGTGATCTTTACGATCGCATTATTGACCAGCCCTCTTATAGCGATTGTGCCGGCAAAACCCGGCGGAACAGGGTTGGGAAAGACCAGGACATCCTCATTGGTTTCACCACCTTCTGTCGCCGTGCTGCGGAAAGAACAGATCCCTTTCGCTGTGGCAAAATACACTTCGCCCGTCTTCCCATCGATCGTTATCTTTTTTACATCACTGCTTAATAAAGGGCTGTTATCTTCTGTAAAACGATAAATAACTTTTTCCCCGGTAGCACTGATAAGGAATACCCCGGCTTTGGTCGCCACCCATTTCCTGTCGGCTCCGTCAACAGCGATGCTTTTCACTTCCTGTCCTTTGAACAGGTATCCTGCAAAATTTCCATTGGGTACTACCGGCCATATCGCCTCACAACCCTGCGGAGTAAAAACATCTCCGGGACATTGTATCACACCGATCCCGTCCGTTGTACCTACCCAGATAAAACCGCTTTTATCTTTTGCTACACAGAGGGCTTCACTGTTGGGCAGGTTGCCGTTACCGACGCCGCCATATTTTTTCCAGCGGTCATCCCCTGTATTATCAACCGAAGCACCATGATCATAACAGACCAGGCCGTTGCCCAAGGGAGCCACTATCCATTTATAGTTATTGTCATCAATAATGATCTGCGACAACGCATTTTCAAATAAAGAAAAAGGAACGGAAAAACTTTTCCAGCTCCCGTCATTCTTACGGACCCGCAAAGGTTGCGCTGCGCCGAAATTGGATACCCATAAATTATTCTCCGTGTCAAATGCAAGTCCGGCCACCCGGTAACTGCCGGGGTCGCCGATGGTAACACCTAAGTTATTTTGTTTGAAAATTTCAAAGACGGGGCCGGGACTGGCATGTAATAACCCGCCGCCATAGGAACCCGCCCAGATCGTTTCATCGGTTGGGTCTACAGCGATCGTTACATAATCCAGTAATGTGTCGATCTTACTATACCTGTACCGGTTGATATTGTCCCAGTTCCCTTCTTTGAATACATAGATACCATCCCCGTTGTATTGATAGTTCCAGGCATCATTCACAGACCCCGCGGTTGCATAAAAGACATTATTATATACCGTCATTTCGCCGCTTGCTATCGACTGCGGCGAATTAAGAATGTATTGCTGGTATGTGGCCGTGCTGCCGAAATGCGATAAACAGGCAAACTGGTCGGCGATCCATGGATCATTATTAACCAGTATCGCTTTGCGTGGAAAAGATACCGCGCCCGAATTCGCCAGTATCCTGTTCACCGTTCCATCTGCATTCAGTATCACCACCCGGCCCGTACCGTTCAGTTGTCTTTCACAAACCTGTATCCTGCTCTCTGTAGTATTGCTGCTCACAAAGGGCCATGTATCGGTGTAGAACAGGGACCATGTGTTGCCGTTTTGAACAAACAGGGAATCATCTTTTTGTACGATCACTTTATTCTGTACGGTCAATACATCCTGGCAGGCACCTGCAGGTAAATTGTTCGTACCGCTGACTGTTTGCCAGTTAGCGTAATTGGCCAGGTTGGCAGCGGTCATCGAAGCTTTTTTCAATCCCTCTTCGGTAGCCGCATAAAAGAAGCTCCCGTCGCTGGTGAAACCATTTACTTTTACCGGGTTTCCGCCATTCCCGATGAACCAGGAATCTTTTACTTCATAGCGTTCTCCATCAATAACGACCACGCCAAGCCCGGTGGAGAGATAATAATTTTTTGTAAGGGGATAAATGCGGTAGATCTGCTTGTCGCCGATGATAGTGGAGCGTTTGATATCGGGTACATTGTAAATATCGTTCCGGTAAATGATATCGATATTGCTATTCGTATAAGCGATCAATAGCTTCTTATTGACCTCATCATATTGTATGGCGCTCACGCCTGTTTCATTCAGACCGGTAACGCGGCTCCATCTTTCGACCGTATTACCGGTCGCGGTTACGGAGAATAAACTATAAGGAGTTGCGCAATAGATCTTTCCATCCCCGGCCGTTACATCAATAGCGCTGTTATACGGGAGGTGTTCCCGCCATTGCCCCAGCGGTGGGATGGGATCCTGGGCCGGCAGGAGGTCGGAAATAAAGAAACAAAAGATAATGATCGTGCATTTCACTTGTCAAAAGTATTCCAAAGTACACTAAGAGAAACCTAAGAGTCTAAAAAGAGAGAAAGAGATTAAGGAGAAAAAGTTTCTGATCTTTTTAGCCTTCTTTACTCTTTTTAGGCTCCTAGCTACTTATTTTTTATGTTTCTTTGTCCCGCACGCTATTTATAACTCTTTATGTGGCAAACAAGAGGTCGGAGAGAAGGAAACAAAAGATAATAATCGTGCATCTCACTTGTCAAAAGTATTCCAAAGTACATTAAGAGAAACCTAAGAGTCTAAAAAAAGAGAAAGAGATTAAGGAGAAAAAATTCCTGCTCTTTTTAGCCTCTTTACTCTTTTAGGCTCTTAGCAGAAACCTAAGAGTCTAAAAAGAGAGAAAGGATTAAGGAGAAAAAGTTTCTGCTCTTTTTAGCCTTCTTTACTCTTTTTAGGCTCTTAGCTACTTATTTTTTACGTTTCTTTGCCCCGCACACTATTTATAACTCCTTATGTGGCAAAGCCTCGGAAGGTTTATCGTCAAGTATCGCCTGCCGTTATTGCTTTTACTGGCAGGGCTGACAGGTTTTATGGCCTGGCAAGCCAGCAAAGTACAGCTGAGCTATGATTTTTCAAGAGCCATTCCTGTCAACAACCCCAAATACAAAGCTTACCAGGAATTCCGGAAAAAATTCGGTGAAGATGGCAACCTGCTGGTGATCGGCATACAAACGGAAAAACTGTTTGAGGAAAAAACCTTTAATGCCTATGCCGCTTTGCAGCGCAACCTGAAAAAGATGAAAGGGGTTGATGATGTGATTGGCGTACCGGGTGCTGTACGGTTAGTAAAGATCCCGGAAACAGAAATACTGAGAGCCGATACGATCTTCCCGGAAAGAATACTTACGCAACCCGAGGTCGACAGTGCCGCTGCTGTTTTTTTAAATCTCCCTTTTTACCGTGATCTTCTTTATAATCCTTCCACTCATGCCTGGCTGATGGGTGTACGTATCAATAAGGACCTGATGGCTTCGAAGGACCGGATGGCTATTGTTGCCGGTATCAGCGAAACGGCGGAGAACTTTGGCAAAGAGAATAAGCTGGTCGTACATCAAAGCGGGCTACCTCATATCCGTACCGTGTTATCGGTAAGGATCGTGAAGGAAATGAAGATGTTCATCATGGCTTCCATTCTTTTATCGGCACTGATCCTGTTATTGTTCTTTCGTTCGATGAGTGCGACATTACTTTCTTTGGGTGTGGTGGTACTGGGTGTGATCTGGAGTTTTGCCACGATACATATGATGGGTTATAAAATTACGATCCTGAATGCGCTGATCCCTCCGCTCATCGTGGTGATCGGTATTCCCAACTGTATTTATTTCCTGAATAAATTTCATACTGCCTACAATGAGACGGGAGATAAAAAGAAATCGCTGGTCATGATGGTGGACCGCATGGGTATCGTTACCCTGTTCTGCAATCTTGCAGCAGCGATCGGTTTCGCCGTGTTTGCGCTCACCCAAAGCCAGATCCTGAAAGAGTTTGGTTTTGTAGCCGGTATCAATATCGTTGTATTGTTTTTTATTTCGCTGATCTTTATCCCGGCTGTACTTAGTTTTTTACCTGCGCCCAAATCACGTCACACAAAATATTTGCAGAACCCGGGGCTGAACCGCTGGCTGGACCGTTTGGAAAGATGGTCGCTCAATCACCGCAAGTTGATCTATATCGTCACCACGGCCATTGTTGCTTTTTCTGTAATGGGCGCCCTGCGCTTAAAAACACTCGGGTTTATAGTGGATGATCTTCCGAAAGAAGATAAGATCTATACGGACCTGCGTTTTTTTGATACCAACTTCAAAGGGATCATGCCATTGGAGATCGTGGTGGATACCAAAAAGAAATACGGGGTGAGCCGCAACCTGCACAACCTTGAAAAGATCGATTCTTTTTCAAAGTTCCTTGCCTCGATGCCAGATATTGCCCGGCCATTAAGTATCGTGGACGGATTGAAATTTGCCCGGCAGGCTTTTTTCGACGGCGACAGCAATAGTTATATCATGCCTTCGGGTTATGATCTGCCGGCGCTGAGCCAATACCTGAATTTTAAAAGCGACACGGCCAAAGCAAAGAATTCATTCGCCAAACTGATCAGCACTTTTATGGACAGTGCCAGGCAGAAGGCCCGGATCAGTGTAAGCATGGCCGATGTGGGAAGCCATCGTTTACCTTTTATCCTTGATAGTATTCAACAAAAGGCGGAGTATATATTTAACGGGGATAGTGTTGAAGCATTAACGGCCGATGCGGCTACAAAACTTGAACATAAAGACGACAGCGCCTGGGGTAAAAGAACACATACTATCGAGCTGACAGGGACCAGTGTTACTTTCCTGGAAGGCAACCGTTATATCCTGAACGGGTTAAAAGATAGCATTCTCTGGGCATTCCTCTTTATCGCCCTGTGTATGTTGTATCTTTTCAGATCGGCCCGGATCCTGCTTTGTTCCCTGATCCCGAATATCATTCCCTTGCTGATCACCGCAGGTATCATGGGCTGGGCAGGCATTACATTAAAGCCTTCAACGGTACTTGTCTTTAGCGTGGCCCTTGGGATTGCCATTGATATAACGATAAGGTTCTTAGTCAATTACAAGCAGGAGCTGCCCCATTACAACTACAATATGAAGCAAACCGTTATCGAGACCATACATAGTACCGGGATCAGCATCATCTATACTTCACTGGTATTGATAGCCGGGTTTATCATTTTTTGTTTCAGTGGATTTGATGGCACCAAGGCGCTGGGTTGGCTGACCTCACTGACACTAATCACCGCAACTTTTACCAACCTCGTATTACTCCCTTCCATTTTGATATCATTTGTAAAAGAGAAAAAGGTAAGAAGGCTGTAATTCAATGCAGCAGACTGTTACAGGAATTTGTCTTACTATTATATTAGGTATAGCAGAAAAACAGCGAGGTTAGGATAGTCCTTTCTCACGGCTCTATTGCAACCGGCTGTGTAATTTTTTAATTTTTTTGTTCCCGGCTATTTAAATTCGCTGTCCCGCAAGGGGCTTTGATTGACTATTATATACATTTAAAACAAAACTGCTCATGAGAAAACTATCTCTACTCTTAATGGGGATCGTGTTCTTTGCCGCACAGGCATTGGCACAACGAACCGTCAGCGGTACAATTACCGATGACAAGGGAGCTCCCCTTCCCAACGTTTCTGTACAGGTAAAAGGGACATCCGCTGGTACTACCACTAAAGCTGATGGCACTTATTCTTTAATCGTTCCTGCCAATGGAAAAATACTTATTCTTTCCTCGGTGGATATGGAAACCCAGGAAGTTGTTATTGGCAGCGGAACCAATGTCTCCGTTTCGCTTCGTTCGGCTGAAAAAAGCATGGATGAGGTTGTTGTAGTGGCTTATGGTACTCAAAAAAGGGAATCCATCACCGGGTCTGTTTCAAAGATCGGTGAGGCCCAGCTACAAGGCAGGTTGACAACAAATATCACCCAGGCATTGGCCGGTGCTGCTCCCGGTATTTCTGCTACATCTGGTAATGGCCAGCCCGGAAGTTCTGCAGCGCTGCGGATCCGTGGTTTTGGATCTGTCAACGCAAGTGCATCCCCGTTGATCGTTGTGGATGGTTTTCCCTATGGCGGTTATATTGGTGATATCAATACTAACGATATTGAAAGCATTACGTTATTAAAAGATGCATCATCTACAGCCTTATATGGTTCAAGAGCTGCCAATGGCGTAGTGATGATCACTACCAAAAAAGGCAAGGGAGGAACTCCAAAAATAGGTGTGTTCGTCAATGCAGGGATTTCCAGCAGGGGTCTTCCAGAGTATGATCGTGCAGGTGCTTATGAATATTATCCGCTGATGTGGCAAGCATTTAAACATGGCCTGATGTTCCCGACGGCAGGAGTTGGTCAGACTGCAGCAGTTGCCGGTCAAAATGCAGCCAATGGTATTGCCGCTCAATTGGTTTACAATCCTTTTGGCGTTCCAAACAACCAGGTGGTAGATGCTAATGGTAATATGAATCCCAATGCCAAACTGGTGTATAATGATTTTGACTGGTACGGTCCGTTAGAAAGAAATGGTATGCGTCAGGAGGTTGGAGTGAACCTGTCTGCTAAAGTGAACAAATCCGATTACTACTTTTCACTGAATTACCTGGATGATAAAGGATTTGTGATCAAATCGGATTTCCAGCGGGTAAATGCAAGACTGTCCCTGAACTCACAGGTAAAAGACTGGTTAAAAATGGGTATAAACCTGACTGCTGTTATGGTAAATTCTAACCAGGCTGCCGGTGATGCAAACTTTGCGTCCAGCTTCGTAAACCCCTTTGTATTCGCAAGAGGTATGGGCCCAATCTATCCTGTTCATGCTTTTACCAATACCGGAACGCCGATCCTGGATGCATTTGGCAACCAGTATTATGATTTTGGCGCACATCCCGGCGCGGTCAACCGTCCTACGGGTGCATCTCCCGGCCGTCACATCATTGCTGAAACAATATTGAATGAAAGAAAGAACTCGCGGACCAGTTTGATCGGCAGAACTTACCTTGAAGCGAAGTTTTTAAAATACTTCACCCTGACCACCAATGTGGGCATCGATCTGAATGCGTACAGAGATCTAAGCTTCCAGAACAGGTATGTAGGCGATGGTGTAACAGGACAGGGAACAACTACCCGGAATTCCAATGAGTTCAGAACTATCTCCATTAACAATTTGTTGAATTTCAATAAGAAATTCGGACTTCACGACCTTAATGTATTAGCAGGACACGAAGCGCAAAAAAATAATGATGAATATGTAGGCGCTTCAAGAAGACAGCAGAACCTGGATGGAAATATTGAATTAGCCAATTTTGTGGTAGCGACAAACGCAAGTGGCCAGATCAACAGGCTGAGAAGAGAAGGATATTTTTCAAAACTGAATTATGGCTACAACAACAAATATTATCTCGATCTTTCTTTCCGCAGGGATGGCACTTCCCGTTTCCATACTGATACCCGTTGGGGTAATTTCTATTCGGCCGGTCTTTCCTGGTCTGTAAAGCGTGAGGGATTCATGCAGGGGATCAGCTGGTTAAATGATCTTAAGCTCAGGGCTTCGTATGGCGCTGTTGGAAACGATGCATTGGACACTTATTTTGAGTACCAGGCGCTGTATGCTCTCGGTTGGAACAATGCAACAGAGCCCGGTGCACTGGCTACATCTGTGTTCACACCAGAGTTGACCTGGGAATCCAATAAAACGACCAATGTCGGTATCGAGTTCGGCATGTTCAAGAACCGGATCTCCGGTACATTGGAGTTCTTTGACAGAGGTTCAGATAAATTGTTGTTTGACGTACCACAAGGGCTTTCCGCGGTTGTTACCACAAAAACATTCAACGTCGGTTCTATGTCTAATAAAGGGCTGGAGCTCCAGTTGAACGCTGATATCGTAAAATCTAAAAATGTCAATTGGGATGTAACACTCAATTTCACCACCTTTAAGAATAAGATCACTAAATTGCCCGATCATCAACCTATCGTAGATGGAACCAAAAGACTGGCCGAAGGCCGTGATCTTTATGCTTTCTACCTGAGACAATGGTATGGAGTGGATCCTGCAGATGGCAGCGGATTATGGTATGCAGCTACCGGAACAATTACCGATTACCGCCTGGGCAAAAATGGCGATACGCTGACCTTTAATCCTAATTTTGCTAAAATGGATTATTCAGGATCTGCTATTCCTAAATTCTTCGGGTCATTTACCAGTACAGTGGATTTCAAAGGCGTTGCCCTTTCATTCCTGCTGAACTACCAGGTAGGTGGTAAGTTCTATGATGGAAACTATGCAGGATTGATGGCGGTGAGTTATGGTAGTTCGATCCATAAAGATGCCTTAAGGGCATGGAAGCAACCGGGTGATATTACAGATGTTCCCCGTCTGGATATCAACAGAACAGGAACGTTCAACTCATCTTCTACCAGGTTCCTGATCGATGCTTCTTACCTGAACATCCGTAACGTAACGTTGAGTTACCAGTTGCCTAAATCGCTTGTCGGGAGAATAGGAGTCGACCAGGCGAAAGTGTATGTTGGAGGCGAGAACCTCTATATTTTCTCAAAAAGAAAAGGAATGAACCCGGCTGAATCCTTTAATGGAACGAATGGCGCTGTATATGTTCCTAACAGGCTGATCAATGCCGGTATTAATTTTACGTTTTAACTTTGATCCTGTAATACTTTAATAAACAGATTATGAAAAAAATATTAATTCTTGCTTCTTTTTTGAGCCTGCTTACCGGCTGCAAAAAAGATTTTCTGGATACAGCCCCTACAGGCGATACGGACCAAACTGCCATCTTTACTAATACAGCAAATGCGTCCAACCTGATCAATGGTGTGTACCGGTACCTCTATGTCAAGTATGACCTGCAAAACCAGCCTGGCCATGGTGGTGTTATGCTCATGCTGGATTTTATGGGTGAAGATTTACACCAGGCGGTAGCCACCTGGTATTCACCGGGCAACGGAACCGGCGGTTGGATCAATCACCGGAATGCCAGTTATGCTTATGTAGCATATCCGTTCCGCTTGTATTATCGCTGTATCGGCAATTCCAATGATCTTATTGCGAATATCGATGCTGCCACGGGAACCGATGGTGAAAAAAAGCGTTTAAAAGCCGAAGCCCTCACGATGAGAGCATGGTGCTATTTTAACCTGGTGCAGATCTATGCCAAACGTTATGTTGCCGGTGGAGGAAATAGCCAGCTAGGTCTATCAATGCCTCTTTTACCTACTGACCTGCGACTTCCCCGTTCAACGGTAGAGGAAGTATATACCCAGATCGATAAAGACCTGGCAGACGCTATTGCACTTTTCCCAACAGCTTCTGTACTTCCTGTAGCCCTGCAGAGTAAGTCGCACCTGAATCTTAAGTCTGCCTGGGCCATCCGTGCAAAGGTTGCGTTGACCAAGCAGGACTATGTGAATGCCGCTGCGTATGCTCAACAGGTTATTACGCTGGGCGGCCATTCTTTGATGACCAATGCACAGTACCAGGCCGGGTTCAATGATCTTTCCAACCCCGAATGGATCTGGGGTTGTTATGTACAGGACGACCAGGGAGATACATTCGGTTCTTATTTCGGACAGATCTCCTGGGATGGAAATACCACTTATGTAAGAGGTACTCCCAAGCGTATCAATTCTGCTTTGTATGTCCAGATCACCAATACGGATGTAAGAAAAAAAATGTGGGAGCCCACTCCTACCACGGTAAATTTCCCGCTCCCGGCTACTAATTATTCTTACTCTCCTTATATGAGCAGGAAGTTCAAAACCAGGACCGCACCAACGATCGGCGATGTGCCATATATCCGTTTGGCAGAAATGTACCTGATCCTGGCAGAGTCTTATGCCAGAACGCCCGGTAAAGAAGCTGAAGCAAAACAAGCACTCTACACACTGGCTGTGAACAGGGATCCAAGCTATGTATTGAGTGCAAACAGCGGCCAGGCACTGATCAACGAGATCCTTACCCAACGCCGTGTAGAGTTTTGGGGAGAAGGTTTTCGTTTCTTCGATCTTAAACGCCTTAACCTGCCGATGGACAGGACAGCAGTTCCTAACTATGTGGCCGCATCAGGTGGCGGAACCCTGTTAATTCCTGCAGGAGGCAATCTATGGGAGTTTTCGATCCCTATTGCTGAGATCAATGCTAATCCAAATTCGGTACAGAATCCTTAATAAGAATTGCAGAAACCGGATCAAAATGATAAAGCGACCGCCTCACAAATAAGTGAGGCGGTTTTTTATTTTCTTTTGTGCAATCATGAACTACCATACTTTGATAACAGGTGGGGAGTAGCTATTCGCAGGATGAAATGAATGCGAATCCTTTGATCGTACAAAATCCGCTGTAAGTTCTTATAACACCAACGATTGAATTCAAAACCATTCGCTCCCCGGCGGATGGTTTTTATTGAACCATCTGTGCAGCACTCCTAAAAAAACGGCTGTCCTCATTGATAGTCCTGGAAATGTTGAAAAAACCTTGCGGGGAAAACCGGGAAATCTTATTATCTTATGACTTTGGATAAGCATCCGTTTGCCCTCTGAAGGCGATTATAATAAAGGTTAAGACATCAATTCAACTATAAGGCTGTTCTCTTAGATTAAAGATTTTTTTAATTTTTCGTTAAGGTTATCTAATTTCAGACCCTACCTGTCCTTCACGGGACCAGTAGGTTTTGATTTTGTTCATATACTAAAACAAACACACATGAGAAAACTGTATTTACTCCTTATGGGAGTTGTGTGCCTTGTCATGCAGGCAAGCGCACAACGAACTGTCACGGGGAAGGTTACCGATGAAAAAGGAAACCCCCTTGGTAACGTATCAGTAGTGGTCAGAGGTACCACCAGCGGTACTACTACCAAAGCCGACGGCACTTACTCTCTCGCCGTTCCGGCCAATGCAAAAGCACTCGTTTTTTCTTCCGTTGACATGAGCCCTGTTGAAGTGGCTGTTGGCACCGGCGAAGTAAATGCGACCATGAAGAACGAAGACAAAACCATGTCTGAAGTTGTGGTCACCGCATTTGGAATCAAAAAAGACAAGAAAACACTGGGTTATGGTGTGACACAGGTCAATTCGGAAGAGCTGACCCGTTCGCACACCACCAACATCACCAACTCTATCGCAGCAAAAGTTCCTGGCGTGAGGGTGAGCGGAAGCGGAGGTTCTTTTACGGGATCCAGCATTGTTATCAGGGGACTGACAACGATGACAGGCAGCAATCAACCCCTGTTTGTCGTTGATGGTATCCCTATCGATAACGGCGGAGGCGGCAGTCCGTTACAGAACGGTCCTACCGTATCCAACAGGGCAATAGATATTAACCAGGATGATATTGAAAGCATTAGCGTACTGAAGGGTCCTTCGGCTGCCATTCTGTACGGTTCAAGGGGATCCAATGGTGTCATCCTGATCACTACCAAAAAAGGTAAGGCGGGTCAGAAGAGCTCTATCAGTTTTTCCACCAGTTATCAAATAGATAATGTAAACCGGACCCCTGAGTATCAAAATGAATATGCACAGGGGAACAGCGGTGTGTTCAGTGCAACTGCCCAAACATCCTGGGGACCTAAAATCACTGGTCAAACAATTACGAATGCATACAATCCTGCTACCAATACGAATACCAGAACAGAACAGCTGGCAGCTTATCCCAATAATGTAACAGATATGTTCCGGCATGGGATTAACTGGCAAAATAATCTTGCCTTCTCCGGCAGTTCCGATAAAAGCTCTTTTCGTTTTTCGTATGGTTATTTAAGGAATACCGGTGTTCTGCCAAACAATGTTTTAACCAGGCATAATTTCTCTTTGAATACCAGCACGAAAGTCAATAACTACCTGACCGTAGCTGTGAGCGCCAATTACTCTAACAATGCTTCCAAAAGAACACAGCAGGGAAACCAGCTGAGCAATCCGTTGTTCCGCGGTTGGTTCACGCCACGCAGTTATGATCTGACCGGGTTAGCGTTCGAAGATGCTTTTGGCGACCAGCGTTATCCACTGGGAGAAGACAATCCCTACTGGAGTATGAAACATATGCGGTTTAATGATGAGATCAATCGTCTCATCGGGAATGTATCTTTCAATTTAAAGCTGACCAAATGGTTACAGGCTGATTATAAGATCGGATCCGATGTATTCTCAACATTCCGCCATGGTTACGACCAGATAGGATCAAGAGGCGGTGGCAATACCACTGCAAACGGTGTAGGTGGTATTCGCGAAAACCGGAATAATTACCGCAGCCTCAACTCCAACGGTTATTTTACCGCACAAAAGAAATTCAGGGACTGGTCGGGTGTTCTTATTGCAGGAACTGAATTCCAACAGATATATACCAATGCCGCCCAGTTAGATGGCAAGGGAATAATTGTAAGAGATTTCGAACAACTAAGTAATACCACTACATACACACCTGCTCCTTCTCATGGTTCAAGTAAATCAAGGTTGTTAGGAATATATGGAGATTTAACAGTCAGCTATAAAAGCATTTTTAGTGTAAACGCGACTGTACGTAACGATAAATCCTCCACTTTCAAATCAGATAATAACTCCTATGTTTATTACACGTTTGGAGGCTCTGTGAATTTCACAGAATTGTTCCCCAGCATCAAGAGCAATTTCATTGAAAACCTGAAACTAAGAGGGAACTACTCCCGTATCGGAAGAGCAGGCGACTTCCTGTATGCGACAGATTCTTATTTTGGCGGAGCAGGGTCGGCTGATGGCTTTGGTCCTACTGTTACATTTCCCTTCAACAACGTACAGGCATTTTCTCTCAGCAATACAGCCGGGAATCCTGACTTAGCGCCGGAATTTGTAAAGAACAGGGAAATTGCCGCAGAGCTCTCTTTCTTTAAAGGAAAGCTTAATATTGAAGCAACGATCTATCACACCACTACGGAGGGTGCAATTTTCCCGGTACCTTTTTCCGCAGCTTCCGGTGTTACTGCACAATTCCTGAACGCAGGAACCATGTCTACAAGGGGTAAGGAATTGGGTATTAATGCCACTCCTATTAAGACAAAGTCCGGGTTCACCTGGAATTTGAACTTTACGTATACCCAGTTCAAGAGTATTGTTGAAACGCTCGCTCCGGGTGTTGATAATATCTTTCTCGGAGGTTTTACTACACCCAATATCAGGTTAGTAGCCGGTGATGAATACGGACAGATATATGGTAATGCCTACATAAGAGATGCAACCAAAGGAAATAAGATCGTAGTGGGCGCAAATGGTCTTCCTTTAGTTACGCCGGGTGTTCAGAAAATTGGTAATCCGAATCCTAAATGGATCGGAGGTCTTACCAATACATTTTCATTTAAAGGGTTTTCCTTATCAGTATTGTTAGAGTATAAGAAAGGAGGCGATCAGTACAGCAGGAATATCGCAGACCTGCAACGTAACGGTGTAACGAAAGAAACTGCAGAGTTCCCCCGCTACGATGCTGGCGGTATTTTGCAAAAGCCTTACTTATTTGATGCGGTGTATGCCAGCGGGTTGCCCAATACCACGATGGTATCTGCGCAGGATTATTACGGAAACAGCGGGATCTTTGCCGCAGCCGAAGGATTTATATTTGAGACCACCTGGTTCCGCGTAAGAGAAGCTTCGCTGGGTTATGTGATCCCTTCGTCTGTATTGAAAAGGCTGCCATTCGGCAGTATGGAAGTTGGCGTGTTTGGCAGGAACCTGTACCTGCATGCTCCTAATTATCCTCACCTGGATCCGGAACAAAGTGCACTTGGGATAAGCAATGCGCAGGGACTGGAATTTAACGCCCTGCCACAAACCAGGTCGATGGGTGTATCGCTTAAGCTTAGTTTCTAATTCAACAAATACTATAATTATGAAAATAAAATATTTAAAAATAGCCTTCCTTTTTTCGGGGCTTGTCGCGATGAGCTCTTGCAAAAAGATGATGGATATCAATTACGACCCGGACCGCATCCTTGATGCAAACATTCCGATGCAACAACTTTTACCTTCTGCACAGCTCAATATAGCTTTTGAAGGCGGCAGTGACATGTTCAGGTATACTACGCTGATCATGCAGCAGATGTCAGGTCTCGCATCGCAACCGAACCAGACCTATGAATACAGCAGGTATAATATCACCGGCAGTGATCTGAACAATGTATGGTCGAGCATATTTGCTACATCGTTGGGTGATCTGGAACTGATCATAAAAGCTGCGGCAGCGAATGGCAGCCCGCATTTCTCCGGTGTTGCCAAGATCCTGAAAGCCTACGAGTATTCATTGGTAGTGGATGTATGGGGTGATGTGCCGTATTCAGAAGCGCAGCAACTTACAGCCAACCTGCAGCCGCATTTTGAAGATGATGCTGTTATTTATCCTAAATTGATCACGTTGCTGAATGAGGGGATCACTGAAGTAAGTGCCGCCACAAGTAATTTTTCACCTTCCGCCACTACTTCGATCATCTATCCCGGCGTATTTGCCACAACGAAGGCCAATTGGATAAAAATGGCCAACACGCTTAAGCTTCGTCTTTTCTTGCACTACAGCAGGAAAGATCCCGCATTCTCATTAGCACAACTAACTGCGCTTATAAATACTCCCGGGGTTACTTTTTTAGCTTCCAATGCCGACAATTTTCAACTTGGATTCTTTAATGCGCCCAACCAGCGCAATCCTATTTCTGCATTTGAAGTTAGCAGGGCTAATTATTTATTTGCCGATCAGCGTATGCTGAATTTGATGGGTTCGAAAGCCGATCCCCGCAGAGCGACTTATTTCACTGATTTCCCTGTAGGCTCAGGCAGCTATGTTGGTGTTTCGGCTTCAGCTCCGCCAGCAACGCCGAATAATAATTACAGCCGGGTCCATACTTTCTTACGTGGTGCTGTAACAGCAACAGGTGCGGGTACCAATTCAAACACCTATAACGGTGCAGCTCCGCAACGTATGTTGACCTATGCAGAATACTGCTTTATCCGGGCCGAAGCTGCCCTGATGGGCGCACCAGGCAGTGCACAGACATTTTTCACCGATGGCATCACCGCTTCCATGACAGAAGCAGGCGTTTCAGGTGGTAATATCACTACCTACCTGACTGCAAATGGTACATTGGCCGGAACCAATGCACAGAAACTGCAACAGATCATTGAAGAAAAATATGTAGCATTATTTGGCGTATCTGTTGAGCCCTGGAACGACTGGAGGAGA
Source organism: Chitinophagaceae bacterium (assembly GCA_036009775.1). GTDB lineage: Bacteria > Bacteroidota > Bacteroidia > Chitinophagales > Chitinophagaceae > JJ008. The sequence continues at coordinate 32,292 of DASYLC010000395.1, read as the reverse complement.
ACAGGATATCCTTCCATCTCTGCTCCTGCCAATGCGATCAGCAGTGTTACGGGAGTACCCCGGTCCCTGTTCTATCCGCAATCAGAGATCGATCTGAATCCGAATAACCCGGGACAAAAACCAGCCAGTTTACAGTCAAAGGTTTTCTGGGATAACTAACCTTATAGTTCAACAATCACAACGTATATCAACAATCCCGGTTATAACAACCGGGATTGTTTTTTTTAGTGAAGCGGCTTTTAAATAAAACTATTCCCCTTCTTTTCTAACCACTCCCTGCACAACTTATCTTCCCCCGGCAGCAACCTTTTGCTATTGATTACCCGATAAAACTGGCGGGGGCTTCCCACAACTGACCAGGCTTAGCAAAAATGATCTGCCGGGCTTTATGAAAGATAAAGAAGCCGAAATAAAAGACTATTTAGATAAGAACAATATCGGCACTAAGAAAGAAGCTGATTTTGCGAAGATCATCAGGTATTATAATTCTTTATAACACCCGTGTATAATAAAAAAGCCGTTTCTGTGAAAACGGCTTTACAGTGCAAATATCTTCTGCTTATTCCAGCACTTCTGCCAGCTTCTCTTCCAGCGCAGCGCCAAATAATTTTTCCGCGATTATCTTTCCTTCAGGATCTACCAGTACATTGTAAGGGATGCCATTTATATTATACAGGGGAACGACCGGGCTGTTCCAGTATTGGAGGTCACTCACATGATTCCAGGTAAGCTTATCATCCATCACTGCTTTCAGCCATTTGTCTTTCTGCCCTTCCATATCCAGCGATACGCCGAGGATCGTAAAATTTTTACCCTTGAACCTGTTCCATGCTTTTACGACATTGGGATTTTCCTGGCGGCAAGGGCGGCACCAGCTGGCCCAGAAATCCACAAGTACATATTTTCCTTTGAAAGAACTCAGTGTGACCGTCTTGCCGTCCGGATCCGGTAATGCAATTTCAGGAGCCGGCGTACCCACCCAACCGGCAAGTGATTTTTTTATCCCGGCCAACCCGGTATGTGCCGGGAATTTCGTGGCAATATCATTCACCAGTTTTTTTACTTCTTCATTGTTCAGGGCGATCAACCGGTAATTAGGATTATTCGCCGTTGTCTGGTAATAACCCAGTATGAACATGTTCAGGGCGGGGTTATTGGATTTTTTTACCGACTCATCCACCAGGCTTCTTGCTGATGTTGCGATAACATCCCTCTCTGTATTCAGCTTCATCCATACACTATCGGGAGCCCCTGCCTTCCGGAGACTGTCCACCTTGCTGTCGTTAAAGAATATTGCCTGCAACTGGCTGTTGAAAGCGAACATAAAATCCTTCATCTGCTGGCTGGACTCCGACCCTTTCACTTCATACTTTTCAGGAAATTCCTTGTCCTCCTTACTGAACGTTACATCTACAGTTACTTTTTTCGTATCATTAATTACAGCGGCAAAGGGATAAGCACTCCTGTCCAGCCTTAGATTATACACACTGGATTCTTTTTCATCGGCATGCAGGGAGTATTTTCCATTCTTCCCTACTTCCGCGGAATCCACTATCACTGCCTGCATAGTGGCCATGGGTAATTCTTCCAGGTAGATCATTTTAGCCGAGTTATTGGTAATGATCCCGCTTACCTCGAATGCTTTTCCTGCTTCTTTCCCTTTGCAGGAAACAAGACTCACCATAACGGCTGCAACAAATAATTTCTTCATTGGCTCTTTTTTATGATTTTAATTTCTCTTCTACTAATTGACTGGTCAGTTTTGGATCTGCTTTTCCTTTTGATTGCTTCATGACCTCACCAACAAACAAAGCCAACAATCCTTTTTTTCCTTTTTTATATTCGGTCACCTTCCCCGCAAATTTCTCCAGTACTTTGTCAATGATCGGTTCGATGGCAGCCACGTCGGATTGCTGAAGAAGATTTTCTTCTACCGCCACTTCTTCCGGATCTTTCCCCGGCTCCTTTACTAAACGGGAGAACAGTTTTGTGGATGCTGCCGAGAAACTGATTTTCCCTTCTTCCACCATACCAATGACAGACGCAAGGGTTGCCGGGGATATGGGAAATGCACCGATCTCATTATTGTTCTCATTCATCCATGATCTTACAGGTCCGAGCATCCAGTTGGCGGCGGCTTTGGGCCTCCCTTTCGAACTTCGTTCCCAGGAGTCTAAACACCTCAACAAAGTTTCATAGTAATCCGAAAATGTTTTTTCCTCAGTGAGTATGCCCGCATCGTATTCAGAAAGCTGCAGTCCGGTTGTGTATCTTTTTATTCTTTCTCCTGCCAGGACGGGGATCGTTTTACGGATCTTCACAATGAATTCATCCCGGATTTGAAATGGCGTAAGATCGGGTTCGGCAAAATAGCGGTAATCATCCGCATCTTCTTTTTCCCGGGTGGCGAATGTGGTCCCTTTACCGGCATCAAAACTCCTTGTTTCCTGGATGACTGTTCCCCCCTTCTCTAAAAGATCTACCAGTCGTTTTGCCTCCGTCTCCACAGCAAGTTTTACATTGCGTATTGAGTTCAGGTTCTTTACTTCCACTTTTGTACCCAGTTCCGGGTCGCCTGTTTTGCGTACAGAAATATTCACATCACAGCGGAGACTTCCTTCTTCCATATTTCCGTCGCATATTTCCAGGTAACGCAACAACTGACGGACCTCCGTCAAATAAGCAAATGCTTCTTCACCGTTCCGCATATCAGGCTCACTTACGATCTCGATCAGTGCTGTACCTGCCCGGTTATAATCGATACTGGTGTTGTTATCGTCCACATCATGCAGACTTTTACCGGCATCCTCTTCCATATGGATGCGGTTGAGCCGGATATTCTTTTCTCCTTCTGCGTTTGCGGGTGTCCCTGTTTTGATCGTTATATAACCCCCGGCACAAATGGGTGTGGTATGTTGTGAAACCTGGTAACCCTTTGGCAGGTCGGGATAGAAATAATTTTTCCGGGCGAAATAATTATACTTTTCAATAGTGCAATGACAGGCCAGCCCCATTTTTACAGCGTACTCAATGGCTTTTTTATTCATCTTCGGCAGCGTACCCGGATGAGCAAGTGTAATGGGACTTACATGGGTATTGGCTTCGTCGCCAAACGCGATACTATCCCCGCAAAATAATTTGCTTTGGGTCAGCAGGCGGGCATGGATCTCCAATCCCACTACCGTTTCATATTGCTGTTGTTCCGCCATCTCTCAAAGCCGCAAAAATAGCCCATTTACGGCAGTAGCTGTTACAGGGTTTTTATAAAAAATACCCCCCGTTAACACGAGGGGCATTACACACACAAGAGAAACTATTGTCAGGCCGGTCATTACATGTCGATCGTCTTTATCTTACGGGGTATTTTCACTTCAATGTTCTGGATCTTGCCCGCTCTTTGCAGTTTGACCATTATTGAAGTTTTATCCTTGCTCTCTTTGATCATTTTTACCATATCATCGGTTGTATTCACCGCTTTACCATCTACTTCGGTCACCACATCATCTTTTTTGATCCCGGCTTTTGCTGCATTGCTTTCATCATCCACTTCGATCACTTTCACGCCTTTGCCGTCATCAGTATCCTGTACGGATAATCCGAGCTTCGGGCCACCACTTGACCAGCTATAGCTTCCACTTCCATTGGGTGAAAACATCCGGGGAGTACCCTGCAGTTTAGGAAGCACTTTGTCAAAGGTTCCCATATCCATTGATTTGAATGCCTGGGTCTTCCATTTGCCCAATTCACCTGTTGCAGTATACTCTTTTTTATCACGGAGATAGGTAACTGTTACTTTTTCACCCGGTTTATGACTTCTTATCGCGGCAGTAAGATCATCGGGATCGGCCACATTCTTTTCATCCACTTTAGTGATGATATCACCTTCTTTTAATCCCATCTTTTCCGCAGCACTCTCTTTATTTATCGTGTTGACCTCGGCACCTTTGTTATCTGCCTCGTCAGTGGTGACTCCCAGCATAGCGCGGTTGGCATCTTCGGTCAGCGTTGTAAAATTGTCGTTGCCATTGAAATTCCAGTTGCCACTCATACCGGGGATCCTTGCGAGGTTGTCCAGGCTTCTCAGTTTATGGATGCTGACACCCACCCCTTTTTCATTCTTATACTCTTCGACCGATTTCCCGTTGATGGTAATTTTATCACCATTGATCTCGACGACCACTTTCTCGTCTTTGTTGGTACGGGTGATGATGATCTGCTCCAGGTCTTTCTTCTCTCTTACATCTTTCTCTTTCTTTTCCTTGTTTTCTTTTTCATCCTGAGCCAGCAAAGATGCCGGGGCCAGCAACGCCACTGCAAAAGCAAGAGCAGTAAATGTTGTTCCTATTTTTTTCATGTTCTAATTTTTTAGATTTTGTCTACGTTGAGTTTCGTAGTCAAATATAAAGACATTTTCTGAAATACGAAATGTTTCGGAAATGTTAAATGGGCCGGGATGTTTGAAGGGTCTTATTTCCGGATGAACGGGGGAAAGCCTCATAGGTCATGGCCGGGTGTTCATCCACTATTTCTTCGCAAAGGAACTGCATCCCGCACTTCTCCAATACCCTTATTGAGCCTGTGTTCTGGGGCATGGCCCGGCCTACGATCCGGGGTATAAACAGCTTTTCAAACCCATATTCCAGGCATGCAAATGCGGCTTCCGTGGCATAGCCTTTACCCCAGGCTTTTTTCATGAACCGGTAGCCCAGGTCGATCTCGTTCCGTTCCGGCCGGGCTTTCAGACCACACCAGCCGATGAACTCCAGCCTGGGTTTGACAAGTACCGCCCAGCGGCCATGATTATATAAAGCGTACTGGGGAAGAATGGTTTGTTCGAGCACCTGGCGGGCATGATCAATATCGCGGATAGGGTCGCCGGTATAACGAATCACTTCCGGATCAAGATTAAGTTCATAGACCAATGGAGCATCTTCTATGGTAAAAGTGCGGAGGAGAAGCCGTTCTGTTTCGATAACGATATTCATGCTTAAATACAGCTGTACTGTTTGATCATTGCAGTAATTTTTTTACTGCTTCGATCACTTGTTCCAGGTTCCCTGCATCCTGTCCACCAGCTGTCGCCAGTGTTTTCTGTCCACCGCCGCCGCCTTTGATCAGTGGAGCGATATGTTCTTTGATGATTTTACCGGCATCCAGGTTCCTTGCGGCAGCAACTGTATCTGCAATACTTACTGCCACAAAAGGTTTCCCACCGATGTTCACACAAAGAACCGCCACATGATCCCGCAGGTGATTCTTCAGGTCATGGCAAAGCGTTTTTAACGCATCGGGGTTATTCACTTCGACAATATCTCCGATAAAGTTGATGCCGTTTATTATCTCGTCTTTTTGCAATAATTCATTTCGTATCCCCACCAGCTGTCTTGCTTCCATCGCATCAAGATGTTTTTTCAGCTCTGCATTTTCAGATTGTAAATTCTCCACCGCTTTGCGGATATCTTTGGGGTTCTTCAACTGCCCGTGCAGGTCACCCAGCACGGCGAGCTGGTTATTTATATATGTCTCCGCCTCTTTACCACAAACTGCTTCCACCCTGCGAACGCCGGCTGCCACTGCCGATTCGCTGGTGAGTTTGAAGAATCCCAGTTCCCCGGTTGCACCCACATGCGTACCGCCACATAGTTCCACCGAATAAGAAGGATCGATGATAACCACCCTTACCACGTCCCCGTATTTCTCCCCGAACAGGGCCATGGCGCCCAGTTTCATGGCTTCGTCTTTGGACATTTGTTTGATCACTACCGGGATATTGGCCCTTATTTTTTCGTTGACAAGCGCTTCCACCTGAGCGATCTCTTCGTCGGTCACTTTGGCGAAATGGGAGAAGTCAAAACGAAGATGTTCCTCATTCACCATCGATCCTTTTTGTGCCACATGCGTTCCCAATACCTTTCTCAACGCGGCATGCAATAAATGAGTGGCCGAATGATGCAGCTCTGTGTTTTTTCTTTTTGAGGGATCTACCTTTGCGATCAGTTCTCCTGAAAGATCAGCAGGCACCGATTCAGTAAAATGTATGATGAGATCGTTATCTTTTTTTGTGTCGATGATCGTGAGTCGTGAGTCGTTAGTCGTGAGTATTCCACGATCGCCGACCTGGCCGCCGCTCTCTGCGTAGAAAGGTGTGGTATCTAATACAATTTGATACAGTTCTTTTCCTTTTGCTTTGACCTTCCGGTATTTTAAAACAGATGCTTTTGCCTCGGGGGAATCGTAACCAACAAATTTGTTAGACCCTTCTTTTAAAACGATCCAGTCTCCGGCATCGACGGAAGTGGCTGCCCGGCTTCGGTTCTTCTGCTCCTGCATTTCTTTCTCAAAGCCGGCTTCATCCACGGATAAATTATTCTCTCCGGCAATCAGCCTGGTGAGGTCGATCGGGAAGCCATAGGTATCATTTAATTCAAATGCGCTTCTGCCATCGATGAGTTTTGCATCGCCCGGTGCGGACATGATCTCGCTGATCCGCTTCAATCCTTTATCAAGTGTACGCAGAAAAGCATCCTCTTCTTCCTTTACCACTTTACTTACAAAATCAACCTGCTGCTGCAATTCAGGAAAAACATTCTCAAATTGTTTGGCCAGTACGGGCACCAATTGGGTCAGCAACGGTTGTTTATAATCCAGGCAGGAATAATAATAACGGACCGCTCTTCTTAAAATACGGCGTATCACATAACCCGCACCTGTATTGGATGGCAACTGTCCATCTGCAATGGTGAAACTGATGGCCCGTACATGATCAGCCAGCACCCTGAATGCGATCGCTTCTTTGCTGTCGCTGTGATCATATTTTTTACCCGTTATCTTTTCTGTTGCTGCTATCGTACCTGTAAAAACATCCGTATCATAATTGCTCTGTTTTCCCTGCAACACTCTTACCAATCTTTCCAGGCCCATTCCGGTATCCACATGTTTGGCGGGTAATGGCTCAAGGGTTCCGTCTTTCTTTCTGTTGTATTGAATGAATACATTATTCCAGATCTCCATCACCATTCCCGTATCGTCATTATTCACTCTTGAATGCCCGTCATTGTTCGCTTCCCTGCGGGTATCATAATGGATCTCGGTACAGGGTCCGCAGGGGCCGGTATCGCCCATCTCCCAGAAATTATCTTTCTTATTGCCCAGTAATATCCTGTCTTCAGCGATATATTTTTTCCATTCATTATACGCTTCTTCGTCTTTGGGCAATCCTTCTTTTTCATCCCCTTCAAAAATCGTAACATATAGTTTGTTCTTATCTAACTTGTAAACCTCCGTCAGTAATTCCCAGCTCCAGGCGATCGCTTCTTTTTTAAAATAGTCTCCGAAGCTCCAGTTGCCCAGCATCTCGAACATCGTATGGTGGTAGGTATCCACGCCCACTTCTTCGAGGTCATTATGTTTGCCGCTTACCCGCAGACATTTTTGCGTATCAGCCACCCGCGGGTTACTGGCTTTTTTATTGCCCAAAAAATAGTCCTTGAACTGGTTCATCCCTGCATTGGTGAACATAAGTGTCGGGTCGTCTTTCACCACCACGGGTGCAGACGGGACGATCTCGTGCCCTTTGGAACGGAAAAAATCGAGGAAAGCCTTACGAATATCTGCGCTGGTCATTAGAGAGTTTATGGTTTTTTGTTTATGGTTGCTTACAGGAGGATATACCCTTTCTTCCCGCCAGGCTATTAATAGTAAAATGGAGGTTTCTCCAACCCTGCCCCGTTGTATTACCGAACGATGAAGGGTGCCCTTCGACAAGCTCCGGGTAGACTGCAACAGGTGACGAGAGTAATTCTACAGCTGGCAACATAATTATCTTTTCTATTAGTAATCAACACACTAAGTTGGGTTGATTTTTGCTGTTTATCGCCCTATATTTGTCAACCCCATAATGCGGGGCAAAGGTAATTTATTCGGGCCGCATTTGTACCCCCTGAAGCTGGTTAACGGCAATTGCTCATGAAGAAGATCAAGTACTACTATAACACCAACACGCTTCGCTATGAAAAGCTGGAGACACCTCTCCGTGTGAAGTTGCTGCGGGTATTTGGTTTCGTTGCTGCTGCGCTGGTAACCGCCGCGCTGATCTCTTTTGTGGCATTCCGGTTCATCGGTTCCCCCAATGAAAAGATCCTGCAACAGGAAAATAAAGCGCTCCGGGATAATTACCGGGAAATGGGAAATGAACTGAAATCCGTGGAGCAACAGATGAAAGAGCTGGAGAAAAGAGACAATGATGTCTACCGCGCCATCTTTGAAGCTAATCCCATTCCCGATAGCGCCAGGGCCAAAGAGATCGAGGATAAACTGGAAGTAGCCACGGTGGAGAAGATCAAGGATCATCAGCTGGTATCATCGATAACGGCCACACTCAATAACCTTAGAAGCCGGATCGATGCACAAAAAAAATCATACAATGAAGTGGACGAGCTGGTGAAGAACAAAGAGCAGTTGCTGTCGCATACACCCGCCATCCAACCGGTCAGTAATAAAGACCTCAGCCGTATCGCTTCCGGTTTTGGTTCCCGGATCGACCCGGTCTATAAAACGGTAAAATTCCATTATGGATTGGATTTTGCCGCACCGCAAGGCACTCCCATCTATGCCACTGCAGATGGTTCGATAACCACCGCAGGGAGTACGGGCAATGGTTATGGCAACCATGTTATCATCAACCACGGCTATGGATATGAGACGCTCTATGGTCATATGGTAAGAGTGAAGGTAAGAGGCGGGCAGGCCGTCAAGCGTGGTGAAGTGATCGGCTGGGTGGGCAGTACCGGCAAATCCACCGGACCGCATTGTCACTATGAAGTACACAAATACGGATCGAAGATCGACCCGATCTATTTCTTCTATAATGATCTTACACCGGCACAGTTTGATCAGCTGTTGAAAAAAGCCGCTGCTTCCAACCAGAGCCTGGATTAGATGATAAATAATAGTTAGGGGTCGTTCAAAGTGAAAAATTTCTACTGTTTGCCGGCAATACTGACTAATTGAAGCGTAAACTATTATCTATCATCTATTAGTTTATATCTCCCACATTGTTTCCACAAACTATTATCTGAGATCTATTAGTTTTTATCTATCCGTATCTTTACAATGCATGGGAAAGTCTTTATCACAGATCAGGTTTGATTTTGTTCCCGGAGAAGAACCCTCAACTACACCGGACAATTCTGCGGTTATGGTGGAAGAAAAGAAACTCATGAAGGTCAATGAACCGGTAACGATAATAAAGGAGGCGAAATCCGAACCTGCCAGCGCTGCTCCTGCGGGCAAACGTGGCCGTAAATCCCTCAAAGAGATATCGATCAATGCCGACCTGGTACAGGTACCGCCGGATGATATTCTTTTTCAGAAACAATATTACCCGATCGGTGAAGTAGCGGCTATGTTCCGGGAGAACCAATCGCTGATCCGGTACTGGGAAACGGAATTTGACATTTTACAACCCCGTAAGAACCGCAAAGGAGATCGTTTTTTCCGTCCTGTCGATATCAAGAACCTGTTGATGATCTATGACCTGCTCCGTCGCCGCAAGTTTACCATTGAAGGAGCTAAAGATTACCTGAAGAAAAATAAGAAAGCGGAGGAGAAATTCGCGATGATGCAGTCGCTGGAGAAGATCAAGGGGTTTTTGCTGGAACTGAAAGCGAGTCTTTGAGTCAATTGGCAATAAGCAATTGGCAATCAGAACCCTTAATTCTTAGGTCTTCCTGTTTTTTGCATGAGGCTGGCCACTGAACGACCCGCTTGCCTATTGTCGGTTGTCTATTGCCTATTGAACAAAAGCAACTTTAACAGCCATTCTTTCATCTTTCAGCTGAGCCCTTTTACATTTGCCATCTATTTATTTCAACCATGAAGAGACTGATCCCTATCATTTGCGCATTCTGCCTGTCCACCACCCTTTTTGCGCAAAACCAGTACGAGGTCCTCGTAGAAAGACCGAATGAAAAAACATTCAAAGGAATTATCTCCCGGAATGTTTTACTGAAAGACACCTCCTTTAAATGGTATGCGGAGAACCTGAAGAATTACACGCCGAATGCTGCCGCCCTCGAAGGATTAAAAAAACAAAAGGATTCCATCCAGTTACTGGTATTTATGGGCACCTGGTGTGAGGATTCGCACGCTGTCATTCCTAAATTCTATGCATTGGTGGATGCTGCCGGTTTTTCACAGGACAGGGTCACGCTGATCGGCACTGACCGGCAAAAGAAAACGCTCAGTCACCTTTCGGAAGCCCTGAATGTAAAAAATGTTCCCACCATTATTGTTTTGAAAAATGGGAAAGAGATGGGAAGGGTAATTGAATATGGCAAATACGGCTTGTATGATATGGAGCTGGCGGAGATTCTGAAAGCGATCGAATAAGCGGCTTATACGATTTTTTCTTTCATGGCCTTGTGCACCACTTCTGCGAGTGAGGCCACATGCAATTTTTCATAGATATTTTTGATATGGGTTCTCACCGTTTCATAGCTGATAAAAAGCTGGTCGGCGATCATCTTGTAGCTTAACCCATTTACAACGCAGGCCAGTACTTCTTTTTCCCTTGGAGTAAGATGGTAGTCGGGCGCTGCTTCCGGCTTTACATATTCCGGTAGTTGCTGTAATTTGTTCAATACTTTTCGGGCGATGGAGGGAGACATGGGTGACCCGCCAAACTGCAGCTCTTTTATGGCAGCGATCAGTTTATGATTGAGATGGTTCTTTAAAATATACCCGGAAGCGCCGGCGCAAATAGAATCAAATACGCGGTCATCATCTTCAAATACAGTTTGCATCAGTACCAGTACACCCGGGAATTCTTTTTTTATCAACCGCACTGCTTCGATCCCGCTCATACCCGGCATTTCAATATCCATCAGTACGATATTCGGGTTGCTTTTTTTTACATCATCCAGGCAATCCAAAACATTGGGAAAAGAGCCGGCCATTTCAAATGCTGGTTCTGTCTGCAGGAGCAGCGTGATACTTTCCCGGATATTTTTGTTATCATCAAATATGGCGATGCGGACCGGCATAGTGCAAAGATTGGATAAATTTATTTAAACCATGATAAACAGTATTGTCAGTTCACTTTCCCAAAAACAACTTTACCTCTTTCACTGGCATAGCCCGGGGCGCCGATCAATGAAGCTGCTTTTTTTTTCATACAACTGTATTTCAGGCGCTAAAGTATTTTGTAACTCTATGCCGGACAATCACCGAATAGGGGGATTAGATCTACCGCAGCGTGGGAACTGGTCTAACCAAGAGGAAAGGAGAGCCGGATAGTAGTACCCATACCAGGCTGGCTGTTCATATCGAAGGTGCCATTCATTTGAGCTGTCCGGGTCTTCATGTTTCGTATACCATTCCCGGGAGCCTGGGGATCTGTTATTGTCTTTTCTACGGGGAAGCCTATCCCATTGTCTTTGACTTCCAGGACGAGTTGGCCACTCATAATACTAACTACAGCGGATAGCGTTGAAGCACCGGAATATTTAATGGCATTATTAACGGCCTCCTTAAAAACGAGGTAGAAGTTCTTTCTTTTATCCATACTTATTTGCAAGGACAGCACTGCTTTATCATACTCCAGGGTGAACACAATATTCCGGGCGGCGGCGAGCGGTTTTGCAAAAGACTCCATCCGCTGCACGACCTTATCCATGCTGTCATTACGGGGATTGATAGCCCAGACAATATCATTCATCTCCGCAACCATTTCAGTAGAAGTGTTGCTGATCTTCTCCAGCAGGTCATTCAGGTCGTCTTTTTGATTTTTTTCACCATGTATCCTGGCCACTTCACTGTAAACTGAGATGCTGCTGAGCGTAGACCCGATATTATCATGCAGGTCCTGGGCGATCTTATTCCGGATAGCCTGGCGTTTCACCAGTTCATTGACCCGGTAGCGATAGATCGTATACAAAATACCTGTGATCACCAGCACACAGATAACATAAAACCACCATCTTCTCCAGAACGGGGGAACGATCTCAACCCTGATCGAAAAAACGGAGGGCGTCCATTTCCCATTACCAATGGATGCTCTCACTTTAAACGTAAAATTTCCACTACCTGCATTCTGGTAGCTTGCAAAATTTCTCGTACCGGCATCCACCCAATCTCTATCCACTCCTTCCAGCATATAACTGTAATGGATCTTCTCACTTCCGGAATAAAACGGGGTGGCGAATTCAATAGTAAAAAAATTCTGGTTATACTTTAGCCGTATGTGCTTTTGAAAAAGAAGATGGCTGAAGGAGTTGTTGAATATTTTAAAATCAGTAAATATCACAACCGGTTCCCCGGTATTATCCCTGATGGATTCCGGGTGGAAGGAAATGAAATAATTAGCCCCACTTACATACAGCTTGCCCTCCTGGTCTTTATAAATATATCCTTTCACCCCGCCTGATTTTTCGATATCCGGCAATTCATAGGAAGTATAACTCTTGTTGCCCGGCGAATAACGATGCAGGTTTCCCCCGCCTACCATCCACACATTCCCGTTTGAATCGGTCTGCACGCCCTCCACTAAGTTTGCCGAAGAGGAGATATGGTCAAATTTTTTTTCTGCAATATTGAAATGTTGCAGGCCTCCACCATAAGTGGTCACCCATAAACCTGTATTGCCATCATCGGTCATATCAAAAACATGATTATTTGCCAGCGATGAGGTGTTGGCCGGATCATTTTTATAATATCTTACTATGGGTGCAGGTTTCTTCTCCCATTCACCCAATCCTTCCTTTACAGTGGCCAGCCGGACCGTACCATCTTTACTCCGGTAAAATTTCCGGACCAGGTTATCGAGGAGATTGAAAGAGGTAACAATATTCTTTGAACTATCCAGGCGGCTTACCCATTTTTTTTCAGCGAGGTCATAGTAGGCTATATAGTGACCATAAGGGCTTACCAACAGAACAGGTTTGTCATTTATTGTATCGCGGATAATTGAGACGACCCTGGATGCAATGATCCTGTTCATCACTTTGTCCTTTTCCGTATTGGGCAATAATTCGATATCCTGCCCGGCTTCATTATACCTGAACAACGAATAGTCCGTCCCAAAATACATTGTGCCATCGCTGTCTTTATAAAATTTTGTAACGGCAACATCTTCTCCTTTGTAATGAACCGGCATATGATCAAACCGGTCTTCTCCATTTCTTTTGACATATATACCATTACTGGCCGCGATCCAGGTGGTGAGATGCGTATCCCGGAAAAAATCATAGATGGTAACAGTCGTTTTGCCGTTGAGTGAGCCCGGGAGGAATTGTTGGGTGAACTGCTGGTTGAGCTTACTTACACAAACTCCTTTATCCGTTCCTACCCAAAGGTTCTTATCCCTGTCAATAAAAACACAGTTCACTTTATTGTCCGCGATCGTTCCTTCCAGTGCCGGGTTGAACCGGTAATTATAAAAACAGTTCATTGCTTTATCGAAGACATGCAATCCATTATACCGGCCTGCCATCCAGACCCGGTGCACGTCGTCTTCCACCATATCATCGACCTGGTCATTATCAAATGAATTGGGCGTTGCCGTTCGCTGGAATATTTCTTCCTGCTGTGATCCGGTATTGAAGCGGTACAGTACCCGGTCCCATGACCCATACCAGATATTCCTTTCATGATCCATGAAAACAGAGGTGACCACCACATGCGGCAACTTAGCATAGAGGTTGGAGTAGCGCTCGTCATACTCCAGCTGCAGTGTTTGTGTATTTACTTTAAGCAACCCGCCTCCCTGCCTGCCGACCCAGAGATTATCCTTGTTGTCGAGGCAAAGTGCCGTAGCCGTGGAGGTGCCGACATTTACCGGCTCATCAAATTTTTCTGTCTGTTTATTTAAACGGATCACCCGTTTCCCGCTGGTGGCCAGCCAAATAAATCCTTTCCGATCCTGCGCCAGGGCATTGATAATATTCAGTGGTATAGATGATTTATCACCGGGCCTGTTTTTAAAATGCCGGAACTGTTCCCCGGGAGGAAAGCGGTAATCATAGCGTGTCAATCCACCATCACCGGTAGCGATCCATAAGATCCCGGATTCATCTTCCCATATATCATTGATGATATTGCCGGATACACCTTCTGCGGAGCCGGGTTTATTACGAAAGATCAGGAAATTATTTCCATCATACCGGTTAAGACCGTCATCTGTTCCAAACCAGATAAAACCTCTCTTATCCTGTATGATACAGTTTACCTTATTATGAGAGAGTCCGTTGGTGGTTGTTATTTTGCTGAAATATAGTTCCGGCCGCTGTGACCAGACTACAAACTGAGTCAACAGGAATATACCCAGGAGAAAGTGTTTCAAGCAGCAGTATTATGTATTAAATGTAAATAATCCGTTGTAAAGGCGGAATAACTTTCCCGGTTCAGCTCCCGGTTGGGCTGATAATCCTTATTTCCTTATTTGAACCGGCGAGTTCAATTCCCGAAGTTTCCAGCTCCTTCAGCACCTGCAGGTTGATCACTTCCCTGATGATATTAAACTCCTTTATGGTCAGGGGCGCTGTATAATAGTCTGAATTTACAATAAAGGAATTGGCTGTTATTTCTGATAGTAACACAGTATTTTCTTCGATCTCAGGTCTTGTCATTATTTTCCTGACCGCGGTTAACAGCGATACCAGTTTAGCTGAATTTGTTTGCAGATCCAGTTCCAGTTTCAGATCGCCTCTTCGCTGTGTCCGTAAGGAAAGATTATCCAGCACACTGTCCACCATTTGTTTATTGGGAACGCTCACAAGGGTTTTGTTCTCCGACCGTATCCTGGTACTTCTCAACCCGATCTTTTCCACGGTGCCGGTGATGTTTTGTACTTTAACCAGGTCACCGGTGGTAAATGGTTTATCAAAGAAAATGATGAACGAAGCGATCAGGTTCTCCAGGCTTTCTCTCAGGGCAAGAGCGATAGCAGCACCCACAATGCTCAAACCGGTGATCAGGCTGCCGACATTGAGATCAAATGCATAGTTCAGCACCATCATAATGCCCACGATGGCGATGACCACTTTGAAAAAATCACGAAAGAAAACGATCAACTGGTTATCTGACTGGTCCGGGGTCAGGTCTGCTTTTTTCCCGAGTATGATCGCGATAAAATCAATGATCCTTAATAATAGCCAGATAAAGGAACCGATCAGGATGATCGTTGCCAATGCATGGAGTATCTGTTTTACACTATATCCATACACTTCCGCGTTTAACACAACAGGGAAATTCAGTTTGTGCAGGCTGATGATCGAAACCAGGATCAGCAGGAAGAAACCCAATGGCTGGATCAAAAGGTTGGTGAACGATTTTTTGTCCACGTCCTTCCAGATCTTATTGACGATCTTAAAAAGCAGGCCGGCCAGGTAGCGGGAGATGAACCTCTTCAGAATAACAACGAAGAGTATGATACCCGCGATGATAAAATAATTTTTAACCGTATTGTCCAGCCATACCTGTTCCAGGAAATCGTTCATGCTGCAAAAATAAGCAAGGAAGCCGCGGATAAAAAATAGCGTCAAAACTTACAGGAGTCTTTCCTTTACCGCTTTATTCACGGCTTCCGTAACGGAAGCCACATGCAGTTTTTCATACACATGCTTGATATGGCTGCGGACTGTTTCATAGCTGATAAATAACCGGGCGGCTATCATTTTATAATTCAGTCCGTTTACCAGGCAGGCCAGTACTTCCTTTTCCCTGGGTGTAAGGTTATACTCCGGCACTGGCCCGGGATTCATGATGGCAGCTACCTGTTGCATTTTGCCCAGTACTTTTCTTGCAATGGAAGGGCTCATCGGCGCTCCCCCATTTACCATTTCCTTTATGGCATCGATAAGATTTTCATCCACCTGGTTCTTGAGGATATATGCCGATGCACCGGCGCAGATAGAATCAAAGACACGGTCATCATCTTCAAACACCGTTTGCATCATCACCTGCACCCCGGGGAAAGCTTGTTTGATTTGGGCAACAGCCTCGATCCCTGTCATGGCAGGCATTTCAATATCCATCAATACTATATCAGGCCGGCAGGCTTTTATTTCGTCCAGGCAATTCAGCACATGACTGAAAGCACCCACTACTTCAAATTCCTTTTCTGTTTGCAGCAACAAAGTGATGCTATCACGAAGATCTTTATTATCATCAAATATGGCGATGCGTAAATTCATTATTTTCGAATTAAAATTAATTCTTGTTCTTAATATCAATAATAAATTATGATCAGGCCATCTGATCCACGATTGCCAAAGGGGAAACCAAAATTTACAGAGCCCCCACATCCAAATTTATACTCACTGGAATGCGATCTTGAGGAGATATTAATTCCTGCATTGCCGTATTTATAAGTAGTTACATCTTCTGATAAACCCGAAAACGGGGCCACGGCACCAATTCCCCCGATCCACAATAGACTGTAGTTTGTACTGCTTACGGCTATTACCGACTGAAAAGTGGGAGCGCCATTATTCCCTGCCAAATTAATATAATTTTTAAAGCCCGTTGGAAGTACCCCGTTTGAGGGTATTGCCCCCTGTCCACCTATGTATTCGATCGTGTTAGCATTAGCATGCGTACTATCCCCGCCTTCACCACCACCCGCAGTCATATTAAAGCCGATACAAACAAATCTGGATGCACTTCCAAATCCAGCCGGCATAGTATAATTCCCGCCCAGCCCGCCAGTTCCAGGTACTACAGTAATAGCGGAATTGCCGGTTACAGGTATTAATCCGCAAAAATAGCCACCGCTGCCGCCGCCACCGCCCGGATTATGAGCTCCTCCCCCTCCTCCCCACATTTCTATCATAACTTCTGTGATCCCTGCCGGTACTGTAAAGATGCTGGAGATGCCGCCGATTCCATACGTTGCATAATGACCAAAGCGGCCTTTATTCATCCATTGCATCGTACTCCCGTTCATCGTAAGCACTTGACCATTAGTACCGGCGGCACCATTTATCATGAGGTTGCCGGTCGTATTAATATTACCGGCCACATCTAATTTTTGAGACGGGGTAGCAGTCCCCACACCTACATTCTGCGAAAAAGCATTGATGCATACGATAAAAGTGGAGAGAATTAAAGTTGTCTTTTTCATGCTACGAAACTATCCTTTGGGAGGAGGCGGGACAATCACCGATAGTGGGGATATTCCTGCAAAAAAACTCACCGCTTAGGGGGATACTCAGACAGGACAACTAAGCCGGACCAGCGTACCCTTGCCAGGCATGCTTTCTATGAACAATTCAGCGTTGATAGCTTTAGCCCTTTGCTGCATATTACGGAGACCGTTACCCGAAAGGGAGGTGCTGGCGGCAACAGCACCCGGATCAAAACCAATACCGGTATCTCTTATTTCCAATACCAGGTTTTCGTTCTGCCGTTGCAACCGGACATCCACCTGCGGTGAAGCCGAATATTTCGCAGCGTTGTTGATGGCCTCTTTGAAAATGAGGTAAAAATTTTTCCGTTTCTCCATTTCCATGGCTCCGGTAAACAATCTCTCTTCGTAGTGAAAATGGAAACTCATGTTTCTTGCTTCCAGCAATGGGCGGGCATAGGCTTCCATGCGGCGGATGATCTTCTCCATAGTATCATTGACCGGGTTAATGGCCCATACGATATCATTCATCTCCGTGATCATGGTATTGGACGTGGTGCGGATCCGGCCAAGCAGCTCGTTCATTTCTTCTTTCTTATTTTCCTCTCCCTGCAATTGTGCCACTTTACTGAAAACGGATATGCTGCTCAGGGTAGAACCGACATGGTCGTGCAGATCCTGGCTGATGGTGAGACGCTCTTTTAATAATTTTTGTTCCGCTTTTATCCTGTGCAGCCGGCGGTAACGATAAAAGGCAAAGGCTGCTCCGCATAAAATAAGACCTGCTATTATCCAGGCAAATTTTCTTCGCTGGTTTTGCTTATCCGCAAGAGCAGATTGCAATTTATTTTCCGCCGCCAGCAATTTGAGTTCCTGGTCCTTTTTCTCAAACTCGTATTGTACTTTATATACCGAAAGTCTGTGGGAACTTTCCTTGTTAAACATGCTGTCGCGATACAGGGTATATAATTTATAATGCTCATAGGCCTGCCAGGCATTCCCTTCCGCGCTGTCGATCTGTGAAAGATATAAATAACACAGCGTGAGGTTTTGCTTTTCGCCAAATTTTCCTGATAGTTTCAACCCGTCAAAAAGATATTTGCCGGCCATAGAGACCTGCCCCAGTTTGAAATAAATTTTCCCGATGAATATTGTTTGTTCTGCAGTACCCGCGGGGTCTTTAATTTCTTCGAATCCCTTTAAGGAAATGGTATAGTTGTTCAGCGCCTCCCTGTACTTATTGGTGGCAAATTCTTTTCCACCTGTTGCATTAGCTGAATCGCCCTGTTTTTCATCAACACTTCCCAGGTTGGAATATCCCCATGGCGCACCCCAGGCAGGGGCACCGGGCTCTTCATAGATCTTCAACGATTGATAAAATCGCTGCTGTGCTTCGGAACAGTGACCCTGATCCAATAAAACCTCACCAGTCATATTATTGTTCCGGGCGAAATCGAATCTATTTCCCAATTCAAGATAGATGGCTGATGCGACCTCGAAATTTTTCATGGCGTTCTCATAATCACCAAAACGATAATAGTAGGCCCCGATCAAATGCAGTGATTGTGCCCTGATCGCTTTGTCATCCAACGTTTCGGAAACTCTCAGGCCTTTATAAGCGTATTCGATCGCTTTACTGTAATTACCCAGGCGGCCATAGGACAGGGCCAAGTCATTACAGCAAGGACCTGTCAATCCTTTGTAACCAATGGCTTCCCAGGTTTCCAAAGCCCTGGTGCAATTGTCTACTGAGCCGGGATAATTTCCCATATCATAAAAGATATTTGCCCGCAGGTAGATGCAGGAGCCGGTATTTTTTTTATCCCCGCAGGTTTCCATTATGCGTTCAGCATTAGCAATATCATCTAATGCCTGTTCGTAATTTCTTTTGGCGTAGGCACAAAAGCTTTTCATATAATAAGAAGCGCCGATACCCCATTGGTAATTCTGTTTTTGTGAAAGGGGAAGGGATTCAGAAGCGTATTGTATGATCTTCTCATCAAGATCACTTCTCTTCAGCAAAAGGAATAATTCGAACAAAGCCCTGATCCTTGTTGTATCCGGCTTTGACGATGCAAGTACGGTTCGCAGGCTGTCTTTTTTTTCAGCCGCACCTTTTGATAAAGGGTGTTGCGCCGATACCCCTGTCGTCTGGGAATAAAGAATTAGTATAATGAAGATATACCGCACAAAAAAAATATATGGCTAAAATACTCTATTCAGATCGTAAGACCTTCGTGTTCATTCCCGGGTAGCGACTCAGTTTGAAATTAGCTTGATTTTAGAAGAAATTGAACCACATAGTCATAGAAATCTATGTTTTCTCTCTGTATACAGTAAGGCAGGCATGGTCATAGATTTGCGTCAGCAAATTCATTGCGTCCGTTGCTCTTTGTGCTCTTTGCGTGAAATTGTATTTTCTATCCAATTTGCGTCAGCAAATCATTCACCGGAAGGAATAGATATAAATACAACTCTCTTTGCCATTACATTCATTCTTCAGGGCATAGAGGCGGGACGAGGAAAAATTGAAGCTTTTGCTCCGGCGGATAGGTTCCGGCATGGACCATTCATCATACCGGAAACTGCTGATCTCGTAGCGGTACAGGATATCGGAACGGGAACCAAATATATACTTGCCGGCTACTTTGAAATTCTGCCAGTGATCGATCATGATATTGTTCTTCAAAGCCCCGAAATAATCAAAAACATACACACCATAGATGGAGTCGTACACATATACATACCTGTTCTCGTCGAATATCTTTATTGGCGAGGGCGCTGCTCCCAGTAAGAGACGAAAGTCCGGAGTCTCCTGGATCAGCTTTCCATCTTCATCCAGTTTCTTCAGTTTATTTTCGACCTCATCATATACCCAGATCTTATTATCATAAGATTGCCCGATCGCTTTTGCCTGGAAAATATTCTGTTTGCGGAGATCGATATGATTGACCGCATTCAGGAAACGGTCCAGCATTACCACCGTTGCAAAATCCTTGTAATACAATAATATCTTCAGGGGATTGGATACATCGATCAGTGTGGCCTGCCCGTATTTCTTTACATCATTGTAAACGGCAACGGAATCTCCTTTTGCATCGAACTTTTTGACCTGGTTGCGGCTGGTGAGCACATAAACATTATCGAGATTATCAACAGTGAAATCAATAATATCACCCTGCATGGTTTTGACCAGGCGAAAAGTAGTATCTGCCTGTGCATGGCCGGGGCCAGCCAGTAAAAAAAAGATCCCTATAATGCAAAACTGTTTCATTTATTTCCGGATGATCCGGTTTTCCATTCCTTTATATGAACGTAATTCCATAGTTGTACCGTCAAAAACTGCATAACTGTAATACAGCAGCCAATCGCCGAGATTGATATACCTGCTTTCTTCATTCAGACGATAATCCACGGCCAGGTGTCTATGTCCAAATACAAAAAAATCGATCTTTTTTTGTTTCAGCACCTCTTTGCTGTAAATAATAAGCCATTCCTTATCCTCGCCAAGGAAAACCTCCTCCCTGAGTCCCTGTGCCCTGCTTCTCCGGCTGAGATAATTGGCCAGTCCCATTCCCAGGCGGGGCGGAAATATCCCGAACAGCCATTTGCAAACAGGGTTACGGAATATTTTTTTCAGCCGTTTATACCCATGATCTCCGGGACCAAGACCGTCGCCGTGTGCGATCAAAAATTTTTTCCCGCTCCGTTCAAATTCCTGTTCTTTAAAATAAACAGGGATATTCAGTTCTTTCTGGAAATAATCCCGCATCCACATATCATGATTGCCTACAAAAAAATGAATGGCAATACCGGCATCGGTCAGTTCAGCGAGTTTGCCCAACAGCCGCACATACCCCTTTGGTACTACATTTTTGTACTCGTACCAGAAATCAAACATGTCCCCGACAATAAAAATTTCACCTGCATCTTTTTTGATGGTATCGAAGAATTGCACCAGCAATTTTTCCCTTTCAGGACTGGTATCATGATGAGGTGCACCGAGATGGAAATCGGAGAGAAAATAGATCTTTTTATGATTGGGCAGTAACAACCGGGATGATCATTTCTTTTGTTGCATATACTCCATCAGGTCGCCGGAAGCGATCAACGGTCTTCCGCTTACATCACCATTATACCAGTATATCCAGGCATGCGTCACCTGCCCGTTCAAATGCACCTCGGTGATCTCCCGCCGGTATAATTGTACCTCATCCGCTTCAACAGACACTCCTTCATAATCGTCGAGCTGGCCAATGGCCCAGGAAAATTCGTGTTCATTCTTTGCCTGGTACAATTCACCTATGATAAAATGATGATCATTGGTAGCGATGCCGGCGGGATAACTTCCCATATCAAACAAGTTGCCTCTTACTTTCGCCTCACCGATGAATTTAAAGAACCGGCTGATATATTCATAGACGGGACTATGAAACCCGCTGCGGAGCGAGCCATAAACAAACAGCTGGTAGATGCCGGGATTTGTCATGGTATAAAGATAAGCTAAGAGCTCAAAAGAGAAAAAGAGTAAAAGAGGAGAAGCTGGCAATCAGGGATCGCTTATCTTGCCTCTACGATTCTATTAAAAACACGTAGACCTCCTTCGGGCCATGAACTCCTACCACCAGGGTTTTTTCAATATCGGCCGTACGGCTGGGACCGGTGGCGAAAGTAAGGAGTGAAGGAATATTGTCCCTGTATTTATCCTTTGCCGCCTGCAGCGCATCTTTCAGGTCATAGACCAATTGACTGGTAAAGGCGATACAAATATGAACAGGTGCGTATACGCTGGTATTGCGGCCGCTTGCCTGGGCCGAACTCATAACGATCGTACCCGTCCTTGCCACCAGGTTTTCGCAACCCGTAATAGCGACATCGCAATGGGGCAGGTCTGTTTTTATGATCCGCTCTGAAATTTGAGAAGCAGCGGCCGCGATCAGTTTATCTTCCAGGCAAAACACTTTTTCCCAGCCCTGTTTTTTGATAAGGCTGCTCAGCTGGAACGCGAATTCCTGCTGGTTGATGCAATAAATGAACTTACCCTGTAAACTGGTAAATTGTTCAGCAAATTCAACCTCCGCTTCCTGTTCCAACGGTGTGAAGACGGTTTGATTTCCCTCACTTTGCGGAAATGGCAAAGGCGTTGATTGACTCAACGCCTTGCGGATCTTTTTTAAAATATTCTCTTTCGATGGAGTGATCATGAAAGTGATTTGTTGGTCACATCGCTGTCGTAAGGCGGTACCCCTGCCGAGATCTCACCACTATCACCTACCAGGTCCTCTTTCTTTTCTTCTACCAGCGGTTTCTTTTCTTCAAAAGGACGTTTACCGATCAATGCTTCCACATCGCTCTGGAACAGAACTTCTTTTTCCAGTAATGCGTTGGCTAATTTTTCAACGTCACCTTTCTTTTCTCTCAACAGTGCTTTTGTCTTTACATACGCATCATCGATCAGCTTGCGGACCTCCTGGTCGATCATTTTGGCCGTTTCATCCGAATACGGTTTCGTGAATGTTGTTTCCTGTTGCGGGTCGTAGTAACTGATATTACCCACTTTATCATTCATACCATACACCGTCACCATCGCATAAGCGATCCTTGTTATCTGCTGAAGGTCATTCTGTGCACCGGTAGATATCTTATTAAAGAAGATCTCTTCGCTGGCACGACCACCCAATGTCATACAGATCTGGTCGGTCAACTGGTCGATATTATATAAGTATTGTTCTTTGGGAGTGTACTGGGCATATCCTAATGCGGCGGTACCTCTCGGGACAATGGTAACTTTCAATAA
This sequence comes from Chitinophagaceae bacterium, assembly GCA_036009775.1. Classification (GTDB taxonomy): domain Bacteria; phylum Bacteroidota; class Bacteroidia; order Chitinophagales; family Chitinophagaceae; genus JJ008. The sequence continues at coordinate 9,373 of DASYLC010000395.1, read as the reverse complement.
GGGATAAGCATGTTCCAGGTACCAGCCGCAGACCGCATGACCTGCTTCATGATAGGCGATGATCTTTTTCTCTTCGGGCGAAATGATCTTGTTCTTTTTTTCCAGGCCACCAATCACCCTGTCTACCGCATCCTGGAAATCTTCCATATCAACTGCTTCTTTTCCTTTCCGGGCAGCGATCAATGCGGCTTCATTACACACATTCGCGATATCCGCACCGGCAAAACCAGGTGTTTGTTCAGCGAGTTTATGAATATCTAATGTCTTTGAAATCTTAATTGGTTTCAGATGCACTTTAAATATCGCTTCACGACCTACCAGATCCGGCTTATCGATCGTGATCTGCCTGTCAAAACGACCCGGACGAAGCAAGGCCGTATCCAGTACATCGGGACGGTTGGTAGCCGCGAGGACAATGATCCCCACATCTGTTCCGAAACCATCCATTTCAACAAGCAACTGGTTCAATGTACTTTCCCTTTCATCATTGCTCATCATCGCGTTCTTTCCTCTTGCACGACCGATCGCATCGATCTCATCGATAAAGATAATACAGGGGGCTTTTTCCCTTGCCTGTTTGAACAGGTCTCTCACGCGGCTTGCACCTACGCCGACAAACATTTCCACGAAATCGGAACCACTCAGGCTGAAGAAGGGAACCTGCGCTTCACCGGCAACAGCTTTTGCCAGCAATGTTTTACCGGTACCGGGAGGGCCCACCAGCAAAGCTCCTTTCGGGATCTTACCACCGAGGTTGGTGTATTTCTTGGGGTTCTTAAGGAAGTCAACGATCTCCATCACTTCCACTTTGGCTTCATCCAGGCCGGCCACATCAGCAAACGTGATGCTGACCTTTGTGCCTTTATCAAATAATGTTGCTTTTGATTTACCGATATTAAAGATACCACCCGGGCCACCACCACCACCGGCGCCGCCACTCATTTTGCGCATGAGCAATATCCACAGACCGACAAATAATAAAATGGGTAATAAAAATTGCAAGGCCCCGCCCAGCCAGTCCTTATCTACTTTTACCTCCCCTACTATTCTTTTCTCATTGGGAACATTGTTGTCTTTCCAGAAATCATTGATCTCTTTTTGAAAGTCGCCGGAATACTTGAAGGACATATGCGGGCCTTTCTCGCTGATCTTACCCGTGACGTCCTTGTTCAATTTCACTTTATTCTTCTCATATGCCTCTGGTGTAAGGTATATTTTCACTGTTTTCCGGTTATCGATGATCTCATATTTACTTATCTCACCAGCGAGGAGCATGCTCTTAAAATCCCTGTCATTGGTCTTGGCCATATTGGCGGAGAACGGACCGAATAACTGGAAGCCGATCAGTACAGCGAATATGATGGCATAGATCCAGTAGATGCTGAACCGCGGTCCTTTTTTAGGTGGATTATTGGGATCATCTCCGCTACCGGGGCGATTGCCAAACCGGGGGTTCCTGTTCTCGTTTCTGTTGGGTTCCTGTGCCATATATATTTTCTGGTGTCCTGCTAATTAATAATTATTATAACAAAAAGTTCCTGTTACCGGAACATTTAACATTATCCGTTGTGTTGTTGTGCGGGCGCATCGCTCCACATTTCTTCGAGGCTGTAAAATTTCCTTGTTTCCGGGTGCATCACATGCACCACCACGTTCACATAATCGATCAGTACCCATTGTGAATTCTGAAATCCTTCATGATGATACGGGTTCTCTTCACAGCTTTCTTTTACTTTATGTTCCACATTATCTGCTATTGCCCGTACCTGTGGCTGGCTGCCCGCTTCACAAATAATAAAGAAGTCGGCTACGGCCTCGTTTATTTTTCGCAGGTCAAGGGAAATAATATTTTCTCCCTTCTTTTCCTGGATAGCTGCAATAATGGTTTTGATGATCTTTGAATTCCTCGTTAACCGGGCTGCACTCTTTTTGCGGTTGGTCAGGGATGCGAGTTGTTCCAAATATGAAAATGTTTTTCGTTTATTGTTTATAGTTTTTGGTTGGGGTCACTTTTGCGAGGATTTACACGATAAACTATAAACCCGCAACCATAAACTCTGTTACTTTGTCAAAAATAGCAATTAATTGCCACAACCCCTCCAAAGGAGTCCTGACGGACCTTCCACAAAACCCCTTGGTTTGCCATTCATTGAATTGCAATCGGTTGACAGTACCAACAACTATGCCCGCCAGCAGTTACATGCTGGTTTGGCACAGCACGGGATGGCCATTTTTGCCCATGAACAAACAGCCGGAAAGGGTCAGCGGGGCAAGGTTTGGACCACTGAAAAAGGAACCAATCTTATCCTGAGTATCGTAGTAAAACCGCGACCATTGCAGCTTGGACAGCAATTCCAGTTAAGTGCCTGTGCCGCAGTGGCTACATGGGATCTTTTTATGAAATATGCGGGTGACGATACTAAAATAAAATGGCCCAATGATCTGTACTGGCAGGACAGAAAGGCAGGGGGTATCCTTATCGAGAATATTGTCGGTGGCCGTGAAGCAGGAACCGGGACCAGGGAATGGACCTCGGTAACCGGGATCGGGATCAATATCAATCAAACAAGATTTGACCCGGAAATAAAGAATCCCGTTTCGCTTAAACAGATCACAGGTAAGGATTTTGACCCGTTGGAACTGGCCAAAGAGCTTTGTCTTATTCTCGATAAGAGATATACCGAACTAAGAGAACAAGGTTTTGAAAACATTTTCAAAGTTTACCTCTCGCATTTATACAAAAGAAAAGCAACAGTCAAATTTAAAAAAGGGGACAAAATTTTTGAAGCGATGATCGAAGGGGTTTCACCTGCTGGTAAATTGATCGTTCAGCATTCGGTCAGGGAAGAGTTTGATTTTGGAGAGGTGGAATGGGTGATCTAATCAAACCACACTTCATCTATCAATTTTTTATTTTGTTCACTCGCTCTCGCTTCCACTTCAAACTTATTATCATAATAGCCGTTCTTTACGCAGTCAATAAGGTATTTAAATATAAACCCGGCAAAACCATGCTGCCGGTATTGTTGCACATGTTTTAGCTCATGACAAACCCAATGACTGTCCTGTAGAAATTCTTCCCTGCCTGTGTTATGAAGATGGATCGTATTACCAAACACAATAGCAACCTTCGCCGCTTTCATCTTTGCAGCCGCCATTTTGGCTATCCATGAATTCTCTTTGATCTTCACCTTCATGCACGAAGGACTATCTCAACAAAACATTGGTTGCATTGTTTCGTTCCACTCGCAATGACGATCCCGGCCTTCGCAATAAACTCCTATTGCTTATTGCCCTTGGGTTTCCAAACCGTAAACTGTCTTGAAATAGTAAAGCCCCAGCGGAACTGACCCTTGCCCCAGCTATGCACGGTGCGGGGAATGAACCGGTTCTCCACGATCTCGGCGGAATTCGTAAAATTCAAATGAAAAGCGTGACGGCCTTTTATGATCTCGAGACCGATACCCAGGGGATCGGAGAATTTGATCGCTGTTGCCGGCTTCACGGCAAAAGAATCCTTGCTGGCTTCGGAACGGAACGGGTGAAAATAATCGACAATGATATTCATATTCGGAGAAACAGGGAAGCGGATAGCGCCACCCAATGCGAAGATCGTTTTCTGATCATAGCTGATCGCATAACCACGGGTCACCAGCGTAGGATTTAATTGCAAACTCACTTTTCCCATCTTGCGGGCGATCACTAACGCAAATGCATTGCTGGTCCTGGAACCAAAGTCTTCGAAGTAGTTCTCTGTATTGGGTATATGCGATGATTTACTGCAGGCAGTCACCACGTTAGCAAATAATAAAATGGAGACCGGGTGAGAAGGATCGTTTTCCCTTTGCTCCGCGACCAGGTACTTCAGGTTTAATTCCATCAGCTTCTGCTGTACGGAAGAACCGCGGTAACGGGCGATGGACATATCCAAACGGTCGCTCAGCCCCACTTCAAATCCGATGCGGAAATCGGTCGCATTATCGAGTCCGAAAAAATTACTCAATCCACCCTGTTTGCCGGCAATATCGCCAAAATGGTGAACGACATTGAAGTCCATTTTGCCCTTACCCACCAGCGTGGTGGTAGTGGCATTGATGGCTTTATCGGAAGTGAATATCTCGACGCGTTTGCCCTTTTCCTTTGTCGTCATCTCCTCCTGGGAGAATGCATAAAAGGAAATCAATAAGCAGGCAAGCATACAGGCTATTTTCATATCAGCTGGTTTTAGTGTTATGAATACCTGTGAATAATCGGGAACTCCCCTGAAAGGGTTGCTTGGGGTTGGGGCGGTTTTATTTTATAGCAGCCAGAATTTCAGCGGAATGCGCTTTGTTTTTGGGTTTGGAGAAGATTTTTTTGACCACCCCTTTTTCATCGATCAGGAAGGTGGTCCGGAGTACGCCCATATACTCCCGGCCAAACAGCTTCTTCATATCCCAGACGCCGTATTTCTCCAGGATCTCGTGACTGGTGTCTGCGACCAGGGTAAACGGGAGTTTATATTTTGTCTCAAACTTTTTTTGTGTGGTCGTCGTATCAGGACTTACACCCACTACTTCCAGGCCCTTTTTTTTCAGCAGGGCATAGTTATCGCGAAGATTGCAGGATTCGATGGTGCAGGTGGGCGAACCGGCTTCGGAATAAAAATAGAGTACCAGTTTTTTGCCTTTATAATCATCCAGTGAGATCTTTTTTCCATTTTGATCAATGCCGGAGAACAGAGGGGCTTTATCGCCTTCTTTTAATGTAACAGCCATAGTATGATTTATTGTAAGGGTCGGTTAAAGGTAAGTATTTATCGATCCGGTAAGCTGACTGATCAGGCGACCCGTATGTCAACAGAATTATCCTTCGAGCTTAGTAAACGTTCTTTGAGTTGTCGCAGGCAGTCATCAATGCCGCAAAAAATAAAATCAATAAATTTGAAAGGCCTTACTTGCAATTTCTTCTTTTACGGGATACCTTTAGCCACGCCAATATCTCTACGTAGCATGAAACATTTTTTCTTTCCCTTTTTCTTCCTCATTTTTTATACCAGCAGTCAGGCACAACCAGAATGGAACAACTGGTATTTTTCAGGTGGCAACGGGCTCAGTTTCTCCGGCGGTGACCCGGTTTATACAAGCGGGCAAATAACTACGGAAGAAGGAGCTGCTGTCATCTCTGATAAGAACGGGAACCTGTTATTTTATACCGATGGCAGGTTTGCCTGGAATAAACTGCATGAGCTGATGCCGGATGGTGCCGGCCTTAACGCGGGTGCAATGGGCAGCTCTACCCAGGGTTGTGTCATTGTTCCTAAAACAGGAGATGGGTTGGAGTATTATATTTTTACTACCGACGAAGAAGCCAAAGCAAACGGATTACAATATTCTATCGTTGATATGCGGCTGGATGGGGGCAAAGGTGATATAGCAGTCAAGAATGTACCACTGATAACACCTACCAGTGAGAAAGTAACAGCGGTGCTGCACTGTGACAAAAAAAGTTACTGGATAATAACGCATCGGTATACCTCGTCTGATTTTTATGCATTCCTTGCCAATGCTGATGGGGTATCTGCAACACCGGTTGTCAGTCATACCAATAGCTTTGCACCGCTTACTATTGAATATGGCGCGGGTACGATGAAATCATCTCCCGATGGAAAAAAGATCGCCATTGCTCATCATACTACAGGTCTTGAACTGGCTGATTTTGATAATAGCACCGGGATAATTTCCAATGCCATGTCCATTTGGGATAAACCTTTTCCTGGTGTTACGTATGGTGTTGAATTTTCTCCGAACTCTTCTTTATTATATGCTACTATAAATTTTTACCGCAATGCAGGCGATCCTGCCTTCTATTCCGGCGTTTTTCAATTTGATGTTACGCTGCCCGACAAAAATGCTATTATAGCAAGCGCCATCAGGGTAGGCAATACCCCTGCAGGAAATTTAAAGGCTACACTGCAACGGGGCCCGAACGGAAAGATATATATCGCCAACTATACAAAGGATTATTTATCGATCATCCATTCTCCCGGCATAATTGGTATGGGCTGTAATGTGGAAGATATTGGATTTGTATTGCCGAATACCGGGGAATTTTCCTTACCCAATTTTATTAACCAGTATTACGGAACGAAGGATTCTTTTACTATATCGGGTACTGGCTATTGTGTAAATAAAAACATACAATTTAATTATACCAATACCGGCGATGCTGTTTCCCTGCAGTGGGATTTTGACGATCCTTTATCGGGCGCTGACAATAGTTCTGCGCTTGCTTCACCCACGCATCATTTTACAACAGCACGTACGTATAGGGTACAATTAATAAAATATGGCAGGTGTGTAAATGATACCATGATAAAAGAAATAACCATTACCGGCCTGCCCGTTAATCTTGGTGCTGATAAAAATATATGCACACAAAGTCCTGTATTGCTTGATCCCGGATCAGGGACAGGCAACAACTATTTGTGGAACGATGGCAGTACTTCGTCAACCCTTATGGCAACTTTTCCTGGCGTGTATTGGGTAGAAGTCATCAATATCACCAGCGGGTGTATAAAACGTGATTCAATTACCCTTCAGCTACCCCCGGGCGGGCACTGTACGATCTACGTTCCGTCAGGTTTTACCCCGGACCGTAATGGCCGTAATGATCTGTTCAAAGCACTGGGTACAGGACAGGTGGAAGTGTTCTCCATGAAAATATTTAATCGGTGGGGAGAATTAATTTTTAACAGCAGTGATAAAAACATTGGATGGGATGGAAAATATAAAGGTAAAGACCAGCCGGGAGGTGTATACGTTTATATGATCCGTTATAAAGAAATGAGTAACCAGGAAATGAAATTGCTGAAAGGTACAGTGACCCTGATACGGTAAAAGATAATTCCGCCGCGCCTTGCCAGGGCTCATTCAATGAATCGTTGATCAAATTGCACCGCCATTGCGGGCAGAGCGAAGCAAAGAAGAGACAACCGGGACACGAAGGTTGCGAGTACAGCTCAGAGGTGAGGTTATTTTTTCTTTTTCACAACCGGTTTCTTAGCGGGAGCTTTCTTCGTCGTTGTAGTTTTTTTCATCGTCCCGCTACTCTTTCCCTTCTTAGTGCTTCCTTTCTTCACCGCTTTCTTTTTCGGCGGAGGTGTATAAGGATAACGTTTGAACCACCACTCCTTAGTTGTTGAATTACCAACCAGGTCGGTAGCGGTAGCTGTCATTTTATATACACCATAAGGAATTCGATCATCAAACCGGTAGATCCAGTTCCTGCTTTTATCATTGGTAAAACGTATCCATTGTGTATTGCCGGTCGAGTCGGTGACCAGCACCCGGAAATTTTTTACGATCCCGTAATTATCAGCCGGTGAAAAAACGATCATATTGACCGGGCTGAGGTTTACCGTATCCCCTTTGCCCAATTCATCTATTTGTGGGGCTGTAAGATCCGCTACCACCTGGAAATTACCGAAGTCGCTGTATTTGGCCGTGAACCAACCGTTCTTCAACTGCACTTTCCGAATCGTACTTCCTTTTGAAGTTCGTTGCATGATCAGTTTATCTTTCCATTCTTCAGGAATGGACTTATTGGGTTTGATACTGACAGTAAGATCCTGGTGCACGGGATAAGAGGCGTCATTGACCTGGTGCATTGCCGTTACCGCATTGTAAGAGCTGGCATTGTTACGGTAATAGATGGTAGTGATCGTATCATAGATCGATCGTTCAGGGATCTCTATTTTAAAATCCTCTTTCTCTATCCTGCTGACCGTACCCGGGATGAATTTGGGATTGGTGGTTGGAGCAGGCGGGGCTTTTGCCAGCGTATCATAATAACGGATGGAAAAATTGAGCTGCGCGGTATTGCCACTTACATCTTTTACATCAATACTCACCAGGTGAACGGCGGTATCTGAAAACTCGATCACCCCGTCATTCTTTATTTGTTTGTAGATCGGGCAATGATCACCGGGCAGCTGCGATAACTGCTGCAAGTAAGCCCCGCCGTAATAATCATACCGGTAATCGATATGCGAGTTGATATACACCGTCTCATCATAATCGATGCTGTCGAGTGCAAAGCCGAGCTGGGGCTCATCATCGAGATATAATTTAGCGGAATAGATACCGTTGTCGCTCCCGCCCCCGCTCATCCTGTCGTGCGACTGTATGGCAAAACTGACCCTGTTCAACCCCGTATTGATGATCGCATTCTTTGGGATGATATAACCGCTGTCTGTATTCTTTAACGAATATAATACGGGCGACTGTGCATACATCGGTTTGCTCCGGTCGTACATCGCCAGTTTTAGGATCAGCGGCGGCAATTTATCTTCCATCGGGAAGCTGAACAATAAGGGATTGATCCTCCTGTCCGTTTTGGTATCGATGATCTCGAAGTGAAGATGCGGTCCCTGGGATCCACCGGTATTGCCGCTATAAGCAATAAAGCTTCCTTTGTCAACCGGGAACTGGTCTTTTGTAAAATCAAGTTCCACCGCCCAACTCTCCTGCTTATACTGCTGTTCCGTTACATATTGCTCCAGATCAGGATTAAAATCATTCAGGTGCGCATATAATGTAGAGAGCCCGTTGGGATGGTTGATGATAATAAAGCGTCCGAAACTCTGGGAGCGGATACCTGCATGAGCGATATACCCGTCTGCGGCAGCATGCACGGGAAGATTCTCCTTTGCTTCCGTACGTATATCAAGACCCATATGCCAGTGATTCGGCCGTAGTTCCCCGAAATTGGCAGAGAGTTGCATCGGTATATCCAGCGGGTTGCGGAAATAGTTGCGGGAATACTTCGTTATTTCCACGGGTTGGGCAAGGGTTGCCAGGCTTGTGGTGGATACTATCAATACTAAAAATGTCCGGATTGATCGGATAGGGTTCATTTACACTGCAAATTAATGATATAGATTCGGCCTTGTTTGATTTGACGATACAAATTTTCAGTCCGGTGGCAAGCGGGAAGTTAAATACACAATTCGTAGCCGGGTCATGATTAACAGAAGTTTGACTTTCTTTATTTACCCTTTACCGGGATAATTACCTCATTAGGGTATAGGCGCTTCGGCACAATCGTCGTATCTTTTTGCGCTTTATGACAATGAAAAGACTGTTCTGGCTGCTGCCCATCACCACTGTACTATGTGCATGCCCGTTTGAATCAACGGTGCCGCTCGCCCCTGCCCCGACCGAAGCGGTGGACTCCACCCTGATCGGCTATTGGTATGGCATCGTCAAGGACGGCAGTGATTTCTTCGGCATCGAAGCGCTGGATATCACCCAAAAATCAGATTCGGTCTATGCCATCACCCGCTATGGAAAAGCGGTGAAAGGCGATATCATTTTGCCGGATACGGCTTATT
>DASYLC010000394.1:0-9439 GCA_036009775.1 Chitinophagaceae bacterium | reverse complement strand
ATCGAAATTTATTACTGCAGGATCGGTACGGATCGGTAGTGATAATTACGGCAATATATATTCGGCAGCTTTTTTGCGGCCGGATGGGAAAAAAGTACTGATCGTGCTGAATGATGACGGAGCAGCACAGGTATTCAATATACGATTCAAAGGTAAAATGCTGGCTTCTACCTTACCCGGTAAGAGCGTGGCTACCTATATATGGTGAATTTAAATGTGAAAAAAATGAACAGTATGTTATCAGCCATCCTTCTCTTCGCCCTCACCTTTTTCGGTAATTGTTCCAAAAAGGGAGGATCGCCAACGCCAGCGCCGGTATTGGCAAAGATATCGGTCAGTGACCTCTCACGTCCCGAAGGAAATACAGCATTGGTGCCATTCAGTTTTACGCTGACACTGGACCGGGCCTCTTCACAAACAGTAACGGTGACGTGTACGGCTGTGGAAGGTTTCGCCAGGATCAATACTGACTTTGTCCAGGCAACGCAAACCGTCAGCTTTGCGCCCAATGAAACTCAAAAAACAGTTACCATCAATGTGATCGGCGATGACCTGAAAGAAGGGGATGATGATTTTAAGATCGTCTTGTCCGACGCGGTCAATGGTGTGATCTATAAAGGGATCGGTCTTGCTGTGATCGAGAATGATGATAGCCGTGTTGGTTTTACGAACGCCGGTTATGATGCGCCCGCTACTTACCCGGGATATGCATTGGCCTGGGCCGATGAGTTTAACGGGACCACACTCAGTATGTCCGACTGGAGTTTTGAGAACGGTGACGGTTGCCCGGGCATCTGTGGATGGGGTAACAATGAGCTCGAATATTATACAGGACGGCCGGAGAATCTTTTTTTCCAGGATGGGAAAATGATCATCGAAGCCAGGAAAGAAAATTATTCAGGAAAGAATTATACATCATCCAAGATATTGACAAGGGGCAAAAAGACCTTTAAATTCGGACGATTCGATATCCGTGCAAAATTGCCCAAGGGAAAAGGTATCTGGCCTGCCTTCTGGTTATTACCTCAAAACAATGTTTTCGGTGGCTGGCCCAAAAGCGGCGAGATCGACCTGATGGAAATGATCGGGCATGAACCGAACAGGTCCTATGGTACTTTGCATTTTGGTCCCGGCCCGGGAAGTACGCAATTGGGAAGGAATTATACATTACCATCGGGTATATTCAATGATGAGTTTCATGTGTTCTCGCTGGAATGGAAACAGGACCAGATCAAATGGTTTATCGATGGAAATATTTTCTCGACGTATACAAACGCGGATTTCGGAAGCAATAATTATCCGTTCAATGAAGATTTCTTTTTTATTGTGAACCTGGCCGTAGGTGGTAACTGGCCCGGTGGTCCTGATGCGGCTACCTATTTCCCGCAATGGCTGATCGTGGATTATATCAGGGTGTACCAATAGGCAATTGGCAATGGACAATAGGCTCCCGTAATTGCAGGTATCCCTTTTTTTGCTGGTGCCTGGCTTCAGAATGACCCATTGCCTATTGCAAATTGCGTATTGCCCATTGCCTATTGTATCTTGCATCAGTAATTATATGTTGAATGATCAGAGCAGTCGGAGTATTCTTTTTATCGCTTTTATTCGTTGACCTGCACGCCCAGCTTTGTACGGGCAGTCTCGGGGACCCGATCGTTCATATCACATTCGGCCAGGGTTCCAATCCCGGCGGATCTTTGTCTGCAGCCAGCACTTCTTATCTGTATGTAACCAACGATTGTCCCAATGATGGTTACTACACCGTCCGGAATAGTACAACCGCTTGTTTCGGGAACAGCTGGCATACAGTGAATGCTGATCATACCGGTGACCCGGGTGGTTACTTTATGCTGGTGAATGCTTCTGTTCAACCCGGCGCATTTTATATTGATACGGTGAAAGGACTGTGTGGTGGAACTACTTATGAGTTTGCCGCCTGGATCATGAACGTTTTGCTGCCCTCTGCCTGCTCCGGCAGCGGCACACGGCCCGATCTTAGTTTGTCGATCGAAAAAACAGATGGTACAGTATTGCAAACGTATAATACGGGAAATATTTCCACCTTTGCAACTCCCCAATGGAATCAATATGGATCTTTTTTTACCACGCCCGCTGGTGTCACGGATATCGTATTACGGATCGTGAACAATGCACCGGGTGGTTGCGGTAATGACCTTGCCCTGGACGATATAACATTCCGTGCCTGTGGACCCCAGGTCTCCGGAACGATCGATGGAATACCCGACTACGATACTTCTTTTTGCGAAGGGCCTTCACGGATGTTTGTGCTTGGATGCACAGTTTCCGGCGGCTTTACCACGCCTGTTTTTCAATGGCAGCAGCGAACTATACCCCAGTCCAACTGGACAGATATCGGAGGAGCCATCACGAATAATTTTCCAGCAAGTTTTATTACCAATGCGACCCCGGGTCTTTACCAGTTCCGGCTGGCTGTTGCGGAATCAGGTAATATCGGTTCTCCGGCTTGCAGGGTCTATTCAAAATCCTTTGCTATCACGATCAATGCCAATCCCGTCACTACTGCTGTTAATAACGGTCCTGCCTGTACAAATAGTTCACTGAACCTGTCAGCAACGGGCGGGACCCGATATGACTGGATCGGTCCCAACGCATTTACGGCCACAGGCACACCGGTCACCATCAATAATATCCAGCCAGCAGGGGCAGGAAAGTATTATGTGACGGTTTCTTCCGCGGCAGGATGTAAGCACCTGGATTCAACTACGGTCGCAGTCAATCCTGTCCCCATTGCCAGCACCAGTTTTTCAAACGTTACGATCTGCGAAGACGATAGTTCACAGTTGTCGGCCAGCGGGGGAACGGCGTATCAATGGATTCCGGCAACAGGTCTTTCCAATCCAATGATCGCAAACCCCAAAGCTTCTCCCGCCCAGACCACAACTTATAGTACGATCGTATCCAATGCTTTTTCCTGTAAGGACACAGCGGATGTAACGATCAATATCATTCCAAAACCTGTTGCCAATGCTGGCCCCGATAAGATCATATTCGAAGGTCAATCCGTGCGGTTATCCGGTGCTGTTCCGGGTACAGGTAATACTTTTTCCTGGTCGCCAACGACATACATGGATGATAATACGTTATTGCAACCCCTGGTCAATCCGCCTGCCGATCAGAATTATATACTGACCGTTGTGTCGGGTTTTGGTTGCGGCACATCATCCGATCAGGTACTGGTAAAAGTGTATAAGGATATTTTCATTCCCACCGGTTTTACACCTAATGGAGATGGATTGAATGATGACTGGAAAATACTGGGTATCGAAGCGCTGTCTGCTTACCGTGTATCGGTTTACAACCGCTGGGGTGAAACGGTCTTTCAAACCACCGACATTCCGCGGGGATGGGATGGAAAATACAAAGGCGTACCTCAGCCTGCCGGGGTGTATGTATATTATGTGGAGAAAGGGGTGGAGAGAGTGGTGGTGAAGGGAACGATGGTGTTGATACGATAATTGTATATAAAAAAAGGGAACCGTTTCCGGTCCCCTTTGTATTCAACTATTCATCGAGCAAGTTCTTTTTAATACTGCATCCTTATTTCTACCCTCCTGTTCTTCATTCTTCCAGCTGCTGTATTATTATCAGCTATCGGAGTCGTTTCACCAAGACCTTCGGTTGCAATGCGGTCTGGGCTGATACCCTTATTAACGAGATAAGTTTTGACAGCTTCGGCGCGATCTTTACTTAACTGCATATTCTTATCATCATCCCCTGCATTATCGGTATGTGCTTCCACTTTGATCATCAAACCGGGATTTTCGTTCATAATTGTTACTACCTGGTCCAGTGAAGCATTAGAATTTGTGGTCAGCGTTGCATTGGTCGAACCAAACTTGATCTTCTGCGCTGCAACTCCCAGTGTTTTGCTTACGTTGGCGGGAACTTCAGGGCAACCATTGTTGGCTGCGATACCTGCCAGGTCCGGACATTTGTCTTCTTCGTTATTGATACCATCGCCATCGTTATCCGGGATCGGGCAACCTTCATATTTGGCAGTGCCCGCCTGGTTAGGACATTTATCTTCTTCATCATTTATGCCATCACCATCGCTATCGGGGATCGGGCAGCCATTGTATTTGGACAGGCCTGCCTGGTTGGGACATTTGTCTTCTTCATCGTTGATACCATCGCCATCACTATCGGGGATCGGGCAACCATCGTATTTGGCTAAGCCAGCCACGTTTGGACATTTATCTACGTCATCAGCAATACCATCACCATCTGAATCCGGAACCGGAACTACGATCGGCGTTGATGCTGCCTGGTACATTTCTTTTTTCTTACCAAATAATTTTACTTTCAAACCAATTTGTATGTTCTGGTTTAAATATTCCTGTTCAGAGCTATGCCCTAACCGGTTGTCCATATTGCTCATGCCATGGACATAGCGGGCAAATGGAGTTACAACTCCATGGGGAAAGATCTCCACACCACCTGACAAAGACCAGCTAGTTTTGTTGAAATCGGATTTCACAGCAAGGTTATTTTTATCATCAACTGAGGTAACTAAATCCACTTGTGCTCCCAATGCTAACGCTACCCGGTCACTCGCATGGATCTTCAGCAATAAAGGAATAGAGACATAATGAATGCTGCCATCATTGAGCAATAAAGGCGTGATAGTGTTTGTACGATAACGATAAGAACTGTACATCAGCTGGGGCTCCAGCGAGAATGTAGTTCCCAGCGGGAAATTAAGCCAGCCACCTAATGACCAACCGAGTTTTGTATCATAATCGATGCCATTGGCATTACTGCCTTTAACCCTGAAATCCGTCAGGTTCGCGGCTCCCAGCAGTCCACCTGACACCGTGTAAGTAGTCTTTGCAGTTTGTGCGTAGGTAATACTGATCCCTCCGCACAACAGCGCTAATAAAATTATCCGTTTCATAAACTAATTTTTAAATGATTTAAAGTGTTTTTATTCTCTTCGTTTTTCGTTTTCTGCATATGTTTTGTTTTTGTTGGTTTTAAAATAATCTGACGAAAGGCATTGCCCGTACTCTTTTCACATAAGAAGGAGTTCCAAAATTTATACCAATGGTATCTTTTTCTTGTGTGCAAAATAATCCCCGCTTTTATTACACGATAATCAAACGGGTCTGGCACGTTTTTGAAAGATAGAATGTGATAATAATTCAAGTCAACATTGAGCAATAATTTTATATGCGAAAAACAGGTTTGTTTTTTTTGATCCCGCTTTTATTTTTGCGGAGTATTCCGCTGTTCGCGCAACCCGGTGTATTAAAAGGTAACACGGTGGAGACTGTAACGAATAATTTTATTCATAGCCTTAAAGCCGTTTCTGCAGACTCCGTGATCATTCTGCGACTGGCCAATTATTTCGAATCGGAGATGAACAGTATTCATATTTTTATTCGTGACGATGCCAGGTTGACGGCTATTGAAAAAGATAAGGCGGTACGAAGCCTGGTTTATTTTATGAGAGAACTCAGCGAGAACCTTGCCCGGCGAAATCTCGGGATCTATGATATTCCCGGTGCCATTCATTCCTATAGGAATGTATTGCTGGCTGTACTTTCTGATAAGCCACTGAATCCTGTGCTGGAAAGAGCCGGTCCTCAAGGCAGCCAGCTGATGGCGTCTGTTTTCAGCCAGTATCAGCAGTATGACCTGCTCAGTGATATCGCGGTCTATAAGCGCATGGCTTCTTCCCCGGAATTTATCCTCCAGTTCCTGGAAAAAAAACCAGGATTTCGTTTTACTGATTCATTGTTACTCGACGCGGCAGCCAATGATCCGCTCAGGATCGTTTACTACCTGAACACGACCCTTCCTGGTGTGCAGGACAGGATCCGCAATACAACAAATATCTACCTGAAGGAGATCGCATTGCTTTCGGGCGATAAGCATGCTTCCGAGCTGTTACCTTTTGTTATCCAGATAGCGGACAAAAAACTCACCAGGGAAGAGATCCTCGGAAAAAGGACGGAAGTCCCTGCTTATTTTCAATTATTGGTGAATACGTTACAGGAGTCAATTGTTTCCGGTGATCCTGATCCTGTTTTCCTGAAACCACTGCGCAACGGGATAAAACAAAAAGCGCTTTCTTTTTATGTAAACGAGGTAAACGACCGGCACAGTGAACCTGAGCCGGCGCGGTTCAGTTCGATAAAAGCTCTTCGTCCCCAGGATATTTATTACACGATCACCAGTTGCGGAGAGGAATTATATACATCCAGCTATCTGGGTCTGTACAAAAGGATGATGCAGCATTTCAAGGAGGGGCCGGTTGATTCATTATTCGATATCGTGCAGTATGATAATCTCCGGATCTTTTTACGCCTGGCCGCGAATTATAATGTGCTGGATGATTTTTTGCACCGGCTTTCAGCAGAAAAAAGAAAAGAAATCCTGTGGCGGTTCATCGGGGGAATAGAGAAGGCCGAAAGCAACGCCCTTGAAAAAGCAATGGATATCGCTGACGCATTTGTGTCACTTTCCCCGGGCAGTGATGGCAGCGAATTAATCGAAGCCGAACTGCAATCCAATTTGATCCGGTGTACGGATAGCCAGAACTACCTGGGCATACGCCTCTACAGCATCCTGTCGGATATATTCAATCTCGTCAAACAAAAAAATGGCCTGGGTAAATTATGGGCAACGCTTGGCGACTATGAAGTACTGAAACATACCGCCCTGGAAAATGAGAAGGGAGAGATCGTGGAACTGGTTTTATTTTATGGTGACGAAGATGGGGTGATCTCCTGCAACAATTTTTTAAGATTATATGGTGACAGGAGCAAATGGGAAGTGACCAAAAACGCGAATTGGGTCAGCATACGTTCCCTGTCGGGTCAACCGCTCACTATCTACGCTAACCTGCCATTGGATATCCGGCAGGAAATGGATGTGAGTGCGCAGGATAGCCTGGTCGCTTTTTTAAAAGAGCACTCATTGGAGCCCACTGTATTGGTTCATCGTGGTCATAGTTATCACCTGGATAAAACAATGAAAAGACTGACCCCGTCTGTGAAGTTGGCGATACTCGGTTCCTGCGGGGGTTATAACCGGGCGATCAGTATTGCAGGCATCAATCCCGATGTACAGGTGATCGGTTCAAAAAAAACAGGAGCCGGATCTATCAACGATCCTATCATCGAAGAGATCAATAAGATACTGGTCGATAACAAAGATCTTTACTGGCCGGATACCTGGAAGAACCTGTCAAATCGATTCGGTAAAGAAGGAAAACTCAGTCTTTTCAATGAGTACTTTCCACCCGCCAATAACCTGGGATTGTTTGTACTGAAACTTTTTAAGTATTATAACCGGTCTATGTAAAAGATCTTCGGTAACGATTGTAAATGATAAGCCCCGTGGACACGGGGCTTATTCTTGATAATCAATCATGCTTTTAATCATCTGCCTGTCCCTTAACAGGCCATATTAATCGCTGCTTACAGTTTTAAATTCAACCGGGTTTTACAGAAAGGTCTGCAGATCTGCCACCTGACTTCCCGGTATTATAATTTTAATTACTCTGCCCGTTCCCTAACAGGTCATCGTTATTAACACCTTTCTTCCTGGAAACATTTTCTGTCATCTTTCCAAAATTCCAGGTCAGGCTCAGGTTGATACCACGGAAAGGCATCGTTGTGGTAGAACTGGTCTGGAAATAAGGATCGGTTGTCACCATCGTATAGTCCCTGTTTTTCTGGAAGAAATTGGAAGCCATCATCGAAGTGGTCAGTTTTTCTTTGAACCATTTGATACCCATCCCCGCGCCGTACCAGATATTCAATGGGAAACGGCTCTGGATCGTAACAGGTCCTCTCCAGAATCCACCGTAACCGGATGCCGTGAATTTTTTACCCAACTTATAACTGGTATTCAGGTTGGCATTACCACCAATACCGCTGTTGACCTGGCTTTTCAGCTCACTGTTCCTTACTTTATTATAGCGCACATTACCATTCAGGAATACATTCCAGTCGGGGTTGATCTTCATACTGATATTACCGGTAACGCTTAACTGCAATTCTTTACCAATGTTGAGGCTGGTTGTTTTGGTGACGCCAGTAGCTGGATCAAATACAGCGTACTGAAGGATCTTGTTGCCGCTATAACTTGCTTCGAATGTAAGACCGGCAAATGTCCCGCCTTTCATGATCCTTGTCTGCACGGAAAAACTGTTGATGGTCTGAGGTTTGAGGTTCGGGTTGCCATAAGCAATGTTCAATGAATCATTATTACTCACAAACGGATTCAGGTTCCAGATGAACGGGCGCTGCAATCTCTTGGTATACCCCAATACCAATGTGAGTGCTTTGCTCAGTTTGGTCGTTGATTGCAGGTTGGGGAGAAAGGTCGTATAGGTCTGGTTGACCTTTGTTGCTGAAGAACTGAAATCGCCATTCACGTTCGTATGCTCTACACGGGCTCCAAAGCGGAAATTGGTTTTCTTTACTTTAAAACTATAAGTGCTGTATGCACTGTACACATCCTGGCGATAATTGAAATTATCGGTATTCGAGGGGTTTATTTTATAATCATGAGCGGCATCATACTTGATCAGGCTTTCAAAATCAGAGCTGGCACGTCGTAAAATGGCTTTCACCCCGCTCTCCAATTTCCTTCCTTTCTTAAAAGGAAGAATATAGTCCGACTGGATCGTGTACTGCTTGTTATTGGCATAACTGTTATTCAAGATATAGCGATCGGAGCCGGGATTATCCTGTACACTGTTGAGGAAGGTATTGGATTTTCCAAACTCGCTGTTCAGCCGGAGACTGAATTCTTTTTCCTTATTGTTCCTGAATTTCCTGATATAATCAGTACCCACACTGATCGTCGGGTATTCGTTGCGGCCGGTAAGATCATAATAACTTATGGAAGCAGGAGAGGAGGTAAAATCGGTAGTGATCGTTTGATCAAGGGTATACTGGTTATAGCCGCCACTGATATTGCCATAACTGCTGATCGTGTTCAGGCTGTCGAACTCATAACTCAGTTCCGCGTTGCCGTTGTTCCAGAAATTCTTCATCCAGCGGTCACCCTGTAAAGTACGTTTGGTGAAAAGACCGGGTACAAAAGGAGTCGTCACGTTAAGATTCTTTCCCATCTGGCCCGTGGTTCCGCCGGCTCCATAGAACATTGTCACACCCAGCTTCCCGAATTTGGCGCTGAAATTCCCATTGATATTATACCATTTTGTGCTGCTGTAATTCGCAGACAGGGAACCGTTATACCCTGCTACTTTTTTCTTTGTGATGATATTGAGCACACCGCCTACGCCTTCGCCATCATATTTCGCGGAAGGCGATGTGATGACTTCGATCTTAGTGATGAGTGCTCCCGGGAATCCTTTTAATGCTTCCTTGACATTCTGTGCGAACATGGCCGTTTCTCTTCCGTTGAGTAAAACCTT
>DASYLC010000393.1:0-3602 GCA_036009775.1 Chitinophagaceae bacterium | reverse complement strand
ACGCTTCTTTTGCATTCTTATAATTACCCTGCAATGACAGACGCTCATCCTGGGAAATAAAATCATCCAGGATATCACGGGCAATGGGCTCGTCATCGATCACCGCACAACTGATCTTTTTCATTTCAATCATGAGAGGTTCAGTTTTAAAGTTACCGAAAAGCGGTTGTTCTCATGCAGCATGCTCATTTGATGTTTCCCTTCATACTGCAGGTCCAGTATATGCCTGACGCTGTTGATACCGATCCCGCCGGCGGCAGATGCCGCATAATAACTATTATCCACCCTGAACAGCAATTCCTCTTTCCGGATCAGCAGGTCGACCTTCATCCAGTTCTGTTCCGATTTTTCTTTCATACCATGTTTGAACGCATTCTCTACGAACTGGATCAGGAGAAGGGGCAATATCGTTTGTCCGTTCACAGCACCTTCCACCTTCATTTCTATCACTGTATCTTGTTCATACCGGAGCTTTTCCAGGGCGATATAACTTTCCAGGAACCGTATCTCCTGTTCCAGTAACACTTTGGGCTGGTTACAATCGATGATCACATAGCGCATGATATTGGACAACTGGTGCAGGGCCTGCGATAATTTTTCATTGTTGCTCCGGGCAAGACCATAGAGATTATTCAGTGTATTAAAATAAAAATGAGGGCTGAGCTGTTGCTTCAGCAGGTTGAGCTGCATATCCTTGTTGATGACCGCCAGCCGGATCCGTTGCCGTTCTGCTTTCCTGTATTCAAAATAAAATTTCAATGCATAGAAACCGGACAGTTTCAATACATACTTACCGATATCGGCCCAGGAACCATAGATAAGCGATGTCAGCCCCCGCGGAGGAGTTGTTGGGCTCACCAGCCAATCCTGTCCCGAATTAAAAATGATGTATTGTACACCGATCCATAAAAAATAATAGAAGAGAAAGAGCAGGACATTCAGTCCTACTATTCTCCATGACTTCAGGTAATAAAACTGATCCAGGCAAAGCCATAATAACCCCGTAAATACCAAGTGCTGTAATAAATTCAGCAGGTAAAAGCCGGGTGGCAAAAGGCAGGAATGACATTTATTCCAGGTAATAAAACATTGGGAACAGGTAATAAATACCTCGGCGGCAACATAGAACGCAAAGGCTTTCCTCCAGAAGCGCCTGGAGGCTGTCGCTTCATTGGAAGCAACCAGTCCCGTTATTATGTCTTCACCTTTCTTCATCCAATTCCAAGCGGAGTTTAAATTCGTTTATTTCGTTGCTAACGGAATACCTGTCGCCATATAGTTCGGTCAGTCTCCTGCGCAGATCCTCGTCCAGGATGAGCAGCGGTTTAGTATTCTCCTTTTCATTCCTGTTTATTGTTGCCTGCATTTCAGTTCCCGAGAAATGCAAGTGTATCCTGCAGGTCGTCTTGATATTCCCTGCGCTGTCCGCAGCCACCCGGTCCACGAAACCGGCGAGGAGTAAGGGAGATATCCTCAGGTTATCATGCTCCCCGGAAACCTCCGTTTCAAAAGAGAGTCCATTCTCCTGCTGGTTGATCAGGCGGGTATAGTTATTCAGGAACTGTATCTCTTTCTTTATACCAATCAGTTTTTCCTTCGCCTCATAGATGACATACTCCATTACTTTGGCCAGTTGCAGGATGGGAACTGTTGCCCCGTCTGGTTTTTTACCTGCCACCTGTTGCAGGTGATTGATCGTTTTGAAATAAAAAGAAGGGTTCAAATGCCATTTGAGCATTTTCAATTGCAGTTCCCTGTTGGCGATGGCTAATTGTAAACGTTTTTTTTCTTCGAGCCGGTAATTATAAAAATAAGCCGCGAGATAGAACCAGGACAACCGGAAAGCATGTTTGAGTAACTGGTAATTGAGATAAGAATATTCATCGCCATTATCGAGTATGGCAGGTATCCGTTTACCTTCTGTC
Source organism: Chitinophagaceae bacterium (assembly GCA_036009775.1). GTDB lineage: Bacteria > Bacteroidota > Bacteroidia > Chitinophagales > Chitinophagaceae > JJ008. The sequence goes on along the minus strand of DASYLC010000393.1, from coordinate 1,677 downwards.
CGGGTTACCTGGATAAGGTTGTCATATAAATGACCGATCAGGTCCTGTACAGGCCCAAACCATATATAACTATAGATGATGTAAAAAGCCAGGTTTACAAAGACCCGAACAATGATCTTTGTTTTCCGTACCGACCAGGCCACCCACCAGATGGGCCAGATCAGCAGGCACTGGAATATCCACATCAGCAGGTGGATCTCGACCAGGCTGATCGGCCTGGTCCCGAAATTATTGAGCACAATAAAAAAAAGTAACTGGATGCAGGCTTCTGTCAGTGCATACAGGGCAAAGACCTTTAACCAGTAATTGGTCCCGGCTTTATGAGCAAAAGGCCAGATCATTCAGGACTAAGTTAATGAGATAGCAAAGAGGAACGGGAAAGAAGGGGGATAATTCTATTAAGAGAGAGGATTATTCAATAAAATGGAAGAAACCTTCAACAAGTTTATAGTTTATTGTTTATTGTTGTTCAAGATCGGCGCTTTCTTCTCCTATCGGCGGCCGTTCAGCTTCTTAGGGTTTTTAATTTATACGCACGCAGATACAAAGCTTTTAAGAAACACCGCATAACAGGGTCCTTAACCATAAACTATAAACCATAGACAATAAACTATTTTACTATTGCTTTCCACATCAGGTCAGCCAGTAGCTGGTTGCCCTTATCATTCATATGCACCCGGTCATAAGTAAGCACTTCCTTCTCTTTGTTCTCCAGGTTATGGTCCTTGAGATAATCCTGGAATTTTTTCCGCAGGTCGATCAGGGCAAGGTTGTTTTTCTTCGCCAGGTCGCGGATGATATTACTGTAACGGTTCAGGTCGCCGTCCAGCGGGTTGCTCATATCGTTCTTCTCTCCCACCACTGCGGGTGTACAGAGCAACACACGGATATTCTTATCGGTTAGTTTTTTAATGATCGCCTGGTAGAATTTTTCAAACTTATCCGCATCGGTGCCGGTACCCAGCAATGTTTTATGCCAGACATCGTTCACACCGACATAAATGATCACCACATCGGGATTCTTGCTCAGCACATCCTCTTCCATCCGCAGGTAGAGGTCATATACTTTATTGCCACTGATACCGGAACCAGTGAGTTCATACTGGTCATCTTTCTTTTCCACTTTGAGCATGCTGTCCATTTTCAGGATATAGCCCACATAGCGGTCCTTTTTTACACCCAGTTCGGTAATGGAATCACCGAAGAAAATGACCTTTATTTTCTTTTGTGGTGAAAAAGCACAGGAGAAGAACAGGATTGTGGAGATGAAAAGTAGTTTCTTCATAATATTTCTTGTGGTATAAAAATACAAAAGCACCCGGATAACAGATGCTGATTGATAATATATAGTTGTAATTGTTAAAGAAGTTTAGAAGGCGGGTTATGGGCTGTTGGCTATGGGCTTTGGGCTGCGGGCTTTGGGCTGCGGCTAGTGGCTTACAATCAGGATTTTCTTATTGATGGCTTATTTTGAAGCAAAGCAGAGAAAGAAATCAACATTTTTTGTTCTCTCTGTAAAAGAGGCAGTGTCAGTTCAATTATTCCGGGATCTCCCATTCCACGAGCTTTAGAGATTAATAGTTGTGTTTCGAGTTCGAATGCGGATCCTAATGCGATCTCGATAAATCGGTTATAATCTTTTTCACTTGACCGGCTGCTTCCTTCCGCAATATTCGA
>DASYLC010000392.1:0-15651 GCA_036009775.1 Chitinophagaceae bacterium | reverse complement strand
CCCTTGGAGATCTGCTCAGTTATTTCTATCAATGCATTGGTAGTACCTGCTAAAGCAGATAATACAACGATGGTTGGTTCTGTTTCTTTTGTAACCAGCGATACGATATGATGCATTCGCTCCGGCTTACCCACACTGGTGCCGCCAAACTTCATTACTTTCATGTTATTTGTTCCCCCTCCCGAAATTTATATGGATTAAAAAAGAGATGCAAAGATAAGCCTGCAGGTAATAATAACGGCTACTATAACGTCACTCCAAATTTGGCTCCAACTTCCTTCAGGTCATTGACAACGGCTTCAAGCAATGGTATGCCTTTACTCATCCGATCCGTTTCGGATTCTCTCTCCGGGTCACCCGGCACCAGTACTTTCTCCTGACCAGGAACAGTCTTCGCATTCCGGAATCCCTGTATCCAGTGATCCATGGATCGTTTGAATTCATCCGCAGGACGAAACGCATCCACCCGCATGGCCCCAAGAAAATGTCCGATACCTTTTCCCGGTTGCTGTGCAGGCATTGGGACATAAGCCGGGAATGGTGGTACCCAGGGTGCATAGTTCGCACCACTTAATAAAGCAGAAAAAATATCAACGATAGCCCCAAGCGCATATCCTTTATGACTTCCATGTTCCCGGTCACCACCCAGAGGGAGTAAGGCACCTCCTTTTTTTAAAATATTCGCATCGGTAGTTGAATTGCCTTCCGCATCCTGTACCCAACCGACCGGTGTTTGCGAATTCTTACGCTGTAGTATTTCCAGTTTTCCATTGGCAGCAGTTGTTGTCGCGAGGTCAGCAACAAATGCAGGTTCATTACCCGCAGGTGCTGCTACACAAATAGGATTCGTACCCAGCATTTTATCAATTGAAAAAGTGGGTGCTACCAATGGACTGGCATTCGTCATCGCTATCCCGATCATATCATGTTCCAATGCCATCATCGCATGATGGGCCGCAATACCAAAATGATTACTGTTCTGTACACTCACCCAACCCGTTCCTACCTGTTTTGCTTTTTCAATAGCGACCTGCATGGCAAAGGGTGCGACCACCAGCCCCAAACCACTGTCCCCATCCACCACCGCTGTCGATGGGGTTTCATGAATGATCTTAACAGCAGGTGTTGCATTCACCCGTTTTACTTCCCATAACCGTGTATACCCGCTGAGTCTTGCCACACCATGTGAATCAATACCTCTTACATCTGCGGAAAGCAATGCTTTGGAAGCAGTGCTCGCATGTTCATCACTGCAACCCATTTTTCGAAAAACAGAAGAGGAAAAGTCGAATAATTGCTGGTAGGAAAATAATTGTGCTGGCATGTCGCAAATATAGTCAGGAGTTGGGAGTTGTTGCTTCGTTGCTCGCAATGACGAGACCGGGGCCGGGAGCTAATGCAGGTCCTGGTAAAAGGCCAATAGTTTTTTAGTATTTTCACTTCTGCATACTTAAATACCTTGCGATGGAATTATATAAGATCGCCTTATTGGATGTCATGAGAGAAAACAGGGCCATCGTATTGATAAAGGGGAAAAGATATCAACTCTTTAAAGATCCTGGTAGCGGACAATTTTATTTCCAGGGTGAAGACGGTTTATCCTATCTCCTGGAAGAACATCGTGAATGGTTCGACGAAACCCCGGGCATATTGCCTTTCATTGTTTGAATGGTAACTCCTTACTAAAAATGCCCCGATAAGATCAGGGCATTCCAGCAGATAGTATTGGTTCTCTTTAAAACGGCAGATCGTCCACTGGTTCTGTGATATCACTGGGCAAAGGAACATTACTATTACTGTTGCTTCCGGACATCGCAGACGATGCATTATTGTTGGGTTGGTAAGAACCGCCTCCCGAATTTTCATTTTTCGAACCCAGCAATTGTACTTCTCTTACACGAAGTGAAAGGGAAGACCCGGGTGTGCCATCATTGCGCTGGAAAGACCTTGCTTCCGGCTGACCTTCCACAAATACCTGTGTGCCTTTCTGGAGATAGGGCGCTACGGCTGTTCTGTCTGTCCAGTAAGCGCAATCTACCCAAATGGTCTTTTCCTGGAGCGTGCCCTGGCTGTCTTTGTACTTTTCGGAATGGGCGACTGTAAAGTTGATAACGTTTTTGCCGTTCACTGTGTTCACCACACAATCTTTACCCAAACGGCCGATAACCTGCATTTTAATCATAGTGCTCAATTTTTAAAGTGACGTAATTAATTAGGGAGGCAATTTAGGATTATTTGAGGAAGTGGTGATGAAGTCAGATTGGATGTGAATAAATAGTCCGGAACCGGAAGACGGAAAGACCTGAAAAACAATGTCGATCACGACTCTCGTCTCACGACTCCCGTCTCACGACTCACGACTCACGTCTCACGATTCACGCCTCACGACTCACGTGCTCATCCTCTCACTCCGTTCTCCCGCTTGCCGCATCGATAACCCTTCCAAAGAAGATCGCATTCATGAACAACTTGCTGCCACCCAGCCAGAAAGCCCGGAAGTTAGGATTGTCAGCAATATTGATCACACGGCCGTTGCCCACTGTATTGACGATTACGGCCGCGGAATTCTTGATTGCATCGCCATTCTCCCGGCTTACCCAACCGCTTTGTAAAGGAGAAGCCCCATAGTAAAAAGGAGTGGCATAGGGATTCTTGCTTCGCTCCATAAAAACCCTGTTCGCTTTAAACAGACTTATCTTTTTTTGATCATACCCAAAGGCCAATGGATGTGCGAGATCCGCATCGGCACCAAAAATGGCTCCATAGACCTGCTGTGCGCCGTCAATCTGTTCACGATCGGTATATGCCAGGCGCTGTGTGCTGTCAACGGGCGATTTTGCTTTTTTGAATTTTATATCGCTGATCCCGTTTTGTGCGGACCAGTTCACTGCTTCTTCTGTCAGTATCAATGTGCCGCCTGCCTGCACCCATGCCTTCAATTTTTCCTTGTTCAGTTCAGGATAAGTGCCGCCGACCATCACCAGGGTATTGTACCTGTTCACATCCACGCGGTTGAAAACCGGTATCTCTAGGTGGGTAGCGGGTATATTCATACGCTGGTCCAGCAGATGCCATACCTCGCCCGCATCGGTCGCATTCACACCGGGACCAACGATCATGGCGATAGCAGGTTTTGTAACAGGAATGAATTTGCTGCTTCCCAGGTCACTGCCCGAATTTACATTACCGGTCGTAACCGCGGCAATACCAACATCATATTTTCTCGCCACTACTTTTTTCAGCGACTCGTAGAGTTCGTCAGCCGAAAGCGACTGCATCGACACGGGCACAAAAATAGTTCCTGCATTAAAATGCACCATATTGCCCGACATGGTCATCGCGAAGGGAACTGTCGCCACTTTCAGGTTGATCCCGAGATTTTGCAATTCGTACACCGCGGCAGGAGCGTAAAAATTATTCCAGCTGATGAAGTAGCCGATATTGCTTTTTGCAAAAGTTTGCGGAAGGAACAGTTGATCCGGGTATACCTTTTCACCCAACAGGTCTTTAGTATATTCCGGGAGTTTCAATTCACTGCAAGGAATTCCCATCGCCAGCGGCATCGTCCAGGCGGTGATATCATAGAACAAACTGTCTTTGTACTCTCTTGTTTTTTCAAAGATGGCTCTTATCAGTTTGAACTGGTCCTGGTTGGCCGGTACGATATAGGAATACCTTTTATCATAGTCGACACTGTCGGCCTCGATCTCTTCGTTTAACTTGTATACATTGATTTGGTGGCGTCGCAATGTATTCACGAAGATCTCGGTCTTAGGAATATCAGCCGATCCAAATACCCAGGCTTTCACCGGGTATACAGCCGACTCTTTCAATGCATCTTTGTAGAAATCACGTTGCCAGTTCAAAAATTCTTTCCGTAATGTTTTTGCCCCCTCGAGGGTGGAAAGGGCCGTTACAAACTGGTTACGGATCGTGAACGGAAAAGAAAGAAGGCCATTACTGGTCTGTTGTAAATGCCCTCTTGAAGAAGCCTGCTCGAATAAGATCCCAATGGCTCCATTGATATCAGGGTAAGTAGATCCTTTACCATAATAAAAATCATCATAGTTCTCTTTGGTAAAATAAAGTGACCCAATACGATCTAAAAATTGCGCATGGAATTTTCCCAGTTTGGCAGTGAGCTCCTGGTTCTTATCCGGCGTCAACGGATTTACTCTTGACGGCACACCCGGTTGAAAAAAGAATGTGGCATTGCTCCCCTGTTCATGATGATCGGTGAGTATATTCGGTTTCCATTTATGGAACCATTCAAGGCGGTGCTGGCTTTCGACGTGCACTGCAGGCAGCCAGTCGCGGTTAAGGTCAAACCAGTAATGGTTGAAACGACCACCCGGCCACACTTCATTGAATTCCCTGTCATTGGGATCGCTGACGAGGTTCTTGCTTCTGTGCTGGTTCACCCAGGTGGAGAAACGCTGCATCCCGTCCGGGTTGAAAGAAGGATCAAATAATATCACCGTATTTTCCAAAAGATCGTCGATCTGTTTTCCTTGTGCTGCTGCCAGGTAATAAGCGGTCACCAATGATGCATTGCTGCCACTTTGCTCGTTGCCATGAATGGAATGACCGATCCAGACCACGATGGGCATATTGTCAATATTCAGGGAACCCGACTTTGAAGGATCCGTTAATTGCACATGTTGCTGTCTTATTTCTTCCAGGCGCTGCTGGTTACGGGGCGATGTGATGATCAATAATACCTGCGGACGGTTCTCATAAGTAAGTCCCATCGTTTCCAGTTTGATCCTGTCCGGCGCAGCCGCTGCAACGGCTTTCATATAATTGACGAGCCGGTCATGGGTCACATGGTACTCCCCCACTTCATGATAAATAATGTCTTTAGGTTTGGGTATGGAAGGATTATAGGTGACCGAATCCGGGAGGAAATATTTCAGGTCCTGGGCAGGGAGGCAATTGGCAATGAGCAATAAGCAATAAGCGATGAACAGTTTCTTCATACAGCAGTTTTATAAGACCGGAAATTACAGAATCGGGGCCAAAAACCGGTGGATGCGCTGAAAACAGAGTAAATGGCTTTCAAAAAGGAGGAAATTGAAAAGTCGTGCAGCCTATCGGATGATTTACTGGTCAAGGGACTTACCCCGGGAACATTGATGAGTTATGGCAAACAGGGATTGATCTATATTTAATAAACAATAAAAATTATGAACGAAGCAAGACAACGGCTGATCCTTTCCGAACAAAAAGCAAAAGACTTATTTGATACAGTAGAGAAAAGAGGGTTGATAATTCCCGGTAAATCGGAGAAAGAGCTTTGCGATGAAATAGTAAAGATCGCTAAAGAAGATTTCTGCATTGAAGAACATTGGTCCAAAAAGATCGTGAGAACAGGCATTAACACATTACAGCCCTTCATTGCTAACCCGCCTGACCTTATTATCCGGGACGACGATATACTGTTCTTCGATTTTCACCCCGTTTTTGAAGGCTGGGAAGCCGATCTTGGAAGAACCTATGTTTTAGGGAACGACCCCCTGAAACTAAAGATCAAAAAAGATACAGAAGCGGCCTGGCAGGAAGCGAATGCCTGGTATTTTAAACAAACCAGTCTGACAGGAGCTGAGTATTTTAACTATGTTACTGACCTTGCAAAACGATATGGTTATGAATTTGGGAATGCAATAGCCGGCCATATTGTAGGTCGTTTTCCTCATGAGCAACCCGATGATCCCAATGATCCATGTTTGGATGTCCACCCGGATAATCATACGGATATACTTCAGTTAGATAAAAACGGCAATAAAAGGCATTGGATCCTGGAACTTCATTTTGCAGATAAACAAAATAATATCGGGAGTTTCTTTGAACAATTACTGACAGCAGAATAAACTAACCCCTGATCCCATGGCAAACAAGACCTCCCAGCACATACTGACCACTGCTGCCAATCTTTTAGGCTTTTGTCTTTTTGTTATTACTTCCCTGCATATTTCCAATACTTCCGAATTAACCATTATTGATGAATTCACATCTTTCGTCGCATTGTTACTTTCCTTCTCCTGTTTATTATCATTTATCTCCATCCGGACACAGGATCCGGTAAAAGAGAAAAAACTGGAAACCATTGCTGATTATTTGTTCATTATTTCCCTGGGAGGTATTGTGATAATCATTTTACTCTTTCTCTTTCGCTTTATAAAATAATAAACGGTGGCAATGCTGAACATTGGCAGCAAGCACTCTGTCAAAATAAAAAGGATCAGATGTCCGCACCTTTCAATATGAACATTGTGCCGAAACAAGTATATTTATACCGGTGAAAAAACACAGGAAATCTTTTTGTATAATTTCAGCGCTTTGCCTCAGCATTGTTTTTTTATCACAGTGCATCAGTAAGACAAGATCATTCAATGACCTGCGGGGAAAGGCTTTTGCCGGCGCAGCCAGTTGCAGGCAATGCCACCAGGCTATTTATGATTCTACTGTACTCAGCGCCCACTTTAATGCCACGGCGCCTGCTTCCAAAGAAACGATCCATGGCAATTTCAATGCGGGGCAAAATACGTTTGTCTATAACGACAGTACGAAACTGGTAATGGAAGATCGTGACAGCGGCCTGTTCCAGGTATTGTATGTCAATGGGCGGGAAAAGGAAGCTCACCGTTTTGATATCACATTCGGTCTAAGAAATGCGCAGACCTGGTTGTACTGGCAGGATGACAAAACATATGAGTTGCCTGTTTCTTATTATACCTCTGTTCATGATTGGGCCACCAGTCCGGGTTTTTCCGCAACAGATCCAAACTTTAAACGGTTTATCGGGAAAGATTGTTTTGAATGCCATAGTTCAAACATGACGAGTGAATTGAACGCATCGACAGCAGGTATCACAGAAGTACTGGTGAAGAGCTCACTGGTATATGGTATTGATTGCGAGCGCTGCCATGGACCGGCAGCCAGCCATGTAAATTATCACCTGGCAAATCCAAAAGTAAAAACAGCGAAATATATCGTTCCCGGCAGTTCGTTAAGCCAACAGCAAAAACTGGACATGTGTGCTGTTTGCCATTCGGGAAATGATAAAGTTAAACTGGAGTCCAGGTTCAGGTTTCGGCCAGGCGATACCCTTACTAATTTTCTGATGGACCGGCAGGACCAGGCCGGAACGAATGGTTTTGATGTGCATGGTAATCAATACAAACTGATGTCGGAGAGCAAATGTTTCCTGGCCAGTAAAAAAATGACCTGTTCTACCTGCCACGATCCGCATAAAGATGCAACCGATGGCGTTGCATTTTATTCTCAAAAATGTATGGCTTGCCACAGTGCAGCAGGTCATAATTTCTGCCCCATGGCAGCCTCATTGGGACCTGCAATAAAAAACAACTGTATAGATTGCCATATGCCCAGGAAATCTTCGGAAGCCATCAGTTTTAAACTGGCAGGCAACCCTCAAACTTCCTCCTACCTGTTAAGGACACACCGGATAGCAATATATCTTGCCGGGGAAAGAAAAAAATCGAAGGGTCAGTAAAAGAGTAAGAGATCTTAGAAATAAAATATATACACGATGCATCTCCCACTACGAAAACTCATACTGTGGCTGCTGGTGATCACCTGCGATCATTTCGTTTATGGCCAGGCAGACAGCATTGATCATTTCATCAGCGCTTCTTTATTGTACCTGCCCCTGTACTCTACTGGCGACATCCCTGTGATCTTTCTGAATACTTCCCGGAATGCTTTCACGTCCGAATAACCCACTTCATACATCACTTCATTGATCGTTTTGCGGCTGGTCTCCAATGCTTTTTTCGCGGATTCGATCTTTACTCTTTGTAAATACTCAACAGGCGTATTGCCGGTTGCTTTGATAAACCGCCTGTCAAAATTCCGCCGGCCGACGGCGAATTTCGAAGACAATTCCTCCATCGATATCTTTTCATCCACCCTGCTTTCGATATAGGCCTGCGCCTGCTGAACCATTTCATCCCCGTGCATTTTCTGACCTGTGAAGATCGTGAATACAGACTGGCTTTGCCGATCCATTTCGATCTGGAATACCTTGGAACAAAAAATGGCTGTTTGCCTGTCATAGTACTTCTCTACCAGGTAGATCACCAGGTTCAGAAAAGAATAAGCACCGCCATTCGTATAAATTCCATGCTCATCCGTGATCACCCTGTCAGCCTCTAAATTCACGTTGGGAAACATCGTTCTGAACGTGTCCGCGGCAGACCAATGTGTGGAGCAACTCCTTCCGTCCAGCAAGCCTGTTGATGCCAGCATAAACGCACCTGTGCAAATGCTTGCTATTTCTGCACCCTCCTTATATTGTTTCGTGATCCAATCGATCAGTGGTTTATTTTCCTTTACTGTTTTTTGATAATTATGATTCAATGAAGGAATAATTATCAGGTCGGTTTTTGTTATCGCTGAAATATGGGTGTGCGGCTTTACCGTAAATAAACCGTTATAGAATTCCACTTCTCTCGAAATACCTGCTAATTCGATCCTGAACAATTCTTTTCTGCCACTCCCTTTCTCCGAAAGGGTCTGTGACCAATACTGGTTGGCCCTTGTAAATATTTTGTAAGCGCCTGCTATGCTGCTCAGGTTGTTCTCTCCGTTGGGGACTATTATAGTAAGGTGTTTCATCCGGCGATTTTTGACAAATATAGAAATTTAATCTGTCTAAATCAACCCGTTACAATGTCCATTTTACACCCCTTCTACTTCTATTTAAGACAATAGCTTTGGTGTATTAAATCACTATTTGATCTGAAAGAAGGAAAAGGCCACTGGCATTAAAGTAATACCAGCATAATCACTAAAAATTAAATTTTATGACAACAGACACAGCAGTGATGACAACTAAGGAAGTTGCAGCACGATTCATCGAACTTGCCCGGCAGGAAAAATGGTTTGAAATACAGGAAGAACTTTTTGCAGATACTGTAACAAGCATAGATCCTCCCGATTCTCCCTATTTTGGTTATGCGGAAGGCAAAGCTGCCGTTCGCGAAAAAGGAGAGCAGTTTGTGAAAAAGATCCGGGAATTTCACGGAGCTTATACAAGTCAGCCAGTCATAAGCGGTGATCATTTCGCGGTGGGACGGGGTGTAGATATCAGTCTGGAAGGGTTGGGAAGAATAAAAATTGATGAGATAATGTTGTATGAAGTAAAAGATGGCCAGATCGCATCAGAGCAATTTTTTTATTAAGAATTGAAAAGGATTTTATTGATCCCGCTTTTACCAAAACAAATTAAAAACAAATACAATGAATACAAAAGATTTTACCACTACCCTCCTGGTAGACCAGGCACCACAAGAAGTATTTGATGCCGTCAACAATCCCCGTGGATGGTGGTCAGAAGAAATTGACGGCCCAACAGCCAAACTCAATGACGAGTTCAACTATCATTACGAAGACGTTCATCGTTGTAAAATAAAATTAACAGAAGTGATCCCCGGCAAAAAAGTGGCTTGGAAAGTGCTGGAAAACTACTTTAAATTCACGAAGGACAAAACCGAATGGACAGGTACAACAATTGTGTTTGAGATCACTGAACAGGATAACAAAACACAACTGCGCATGACCCATGTGGGTTTGGGACCCGATTATGAATGTTTCGAGATCTGCAGGGATTCCTGGAGCAACTATATACAGAATAGTTTGCGTGGCCTGATCACTACCGGTAAAGGCAGACCAAACGGGAAGGATAAGCCACAAACAGAGAACGAAAAGAAATTGACTTCAGGAAATTAATTTCTTTGTCCATAAAATTTTTCACATAAAATGTATCAGAAATAATCTTCAAAATAATTAAACAAAAAACATGGTCACAAATCAACTAATGGTAAAAATGATCCTCGACAGGTGGTATGCACTGATAAAACAATTTGAGAGCGCCCTTGGTGAGCTGACAGATGAACAGCTTCAAAAAGATGTTTCTCCCGGCAAGAACAGGGGAATATATTTACTGGGACACCTGGTAGCGGTGCATGATGATATGCTTCCGCTGTTGAATCTCGGGGATAAATTATATCCTGGATTAACTGAGACCTTTATTAAGTCACCCGATAAAGCTGTTGCCGGGATTCCCACTGCCAAAGAATTGAGGGAAAGCTGGAGTAAACTGAACGGCGTATTGACTCAAAAAATTGACAGTTTAGAGCCGGATCAATGGTTTGAAAAACACTCGGCGGTTTCTGCCGAAGATTTTATCAAAGAACCACATCGCAATAGATTAAATATCATCATTACCAGGACCAGTCACCTGGCCTATCATTTGGGGCAGTTTGTATTGCTCAAATAAACTGGCAGCTATTTTTATGGACTATTGATAATGCAAAGACCGGGTATTGCCAGGGTAAAAGATCTATGGATATTTTGATCCCTGCAAAAAAGCCGGACAGGAGAACGTTTTTCATTTACGCAAAGCCAGCTATCATGGGATTCTTTGCTGTCTCCCAGCTGCTCAATTAAACGAACCCACTTAAAACCAACCTCTTGCAAGCAAAGAATAAGCTCCAAAAAAAGCTATTCATCCGTATCTTTGCAGCTTGCAATTTTTTAAGAAATGAGTAAGAAAGGAAAAGTGCTGATGGCCATGAGCGGCGGTATCGATAGTACCGTAGCGGCCCTGATGCTCAATGATGAAGGCTACGAAGTGGTCGGTATCACTATGAAAACATGGGACTATACCAGCAGTGGTGGCGGTAAAAAAGAAACGGGTTGTTGCAACGTGGACAGCTTTAATGATGCACGACAGGCAGCCGTTGAACATGGTTTTGCGCATTATATCCTCGATATACGGGAAGAGTTCGGCGATTTTGTGATCGAGAATTTCGTGGACGAATACCTCGCAGGCCGTACACCCAACCCCTGTGTGTTGTGCAATACACATATCAAATGGAGAGCGCTGCTGAAAAGAGCCGACGCACTCGGTTGTGATTATATCGCTACCGGTCACTATGCAAAGATCCGCCAGCATGATAACGGGCGTTTTGTAGTAAGCAAAGCTATCGATGAGACCAAGGACCAGAGCTATGTACTATGGGGTTTGCAACAGGACCTGCTCAGCCGCACTTTACTGCCATTGGCTCCATATCGCAAAACAGCTATCCGTCAAATGGCATTGGATTACGGTTATCCTGAACTCGCAAAGAAAAGCGAGAGCTATGAGATCTGTTTCGTTCCGGATAATGATTACCGTGGTTTTTTAAAGCGCCGCGTGGAAGGCCTGGAAGAAAAAGTAGCGGGCGGAAATTTTGTAGACAAAGACGGGAAGATACTCGGTCAGCATAAAGGATACCCTTTTTATACCATCGGTCAGCGAAAAGGCCTTGATATTGCTTTTGGCAAACCGGTATTCGTGACTAAGATCGACCCCGATAATAATATCGTTACGCTGGGCGATGAAGATGACCTTGACCAGAATGAAATGAAAGTAGGCAAGATCAACCTTATTAAATATGATACCATCACACCCGGCATGGAGGCCGTAACGAAGATCCGCTATAAGGACAAAGGGGCTTTGTCAAATGTTTACATGGAAAACGGGATCGCCCGGGTCCGTTTTTATGAAAATGTAAAAGGCATTGCTCCGGGCCAAAGCGCTGTATTCTATGAAGGTGATGACGTGATCGGAGGTGGTATCATACAATCAGGAGCTCTGAATTCCTGACTAAACTCCTGCTCAAAAGGCGACCTGGCGCATGCTTCATAACTCACGGCTATCAACTGGTTCTCAGGCAATAAAGTCTAAAAAAATACGTTAAGAGCGGGGAATTATGTTTCCCCGTTTTTTGTTTGTAGTTTTAACAGGCAAAATTTGTATCCCGCGAACACCAGAAAGACCTCTTATGAGAATTGTATCAATTACCCGCATCAGCCTTTTGGCCATCCTGATCACTACTCTTTTCTCCTGTGATGAGAAAGAGGAATTTGTAACGGACAAAGCCAGCGATTATACATTAATGAAACCCGGCAAGTATATTAGCTACCGCCTGGATTCATTGGTCTTTACCAATTTTGGAAGAACGATCGAAACGCATCGCTACCAGGTCAAAGACCAGGTGGATGCCATGATCACTGACAACCTCGGCCGCCCAGGCTACCGGATCTATCGCTATATAAGAGATTCAGTTGGGGTACAACCCTGGCAACCTTTAGCAACCTTCGATGTCACTGTATTGAGTGACCAGGTGGAAGTACTGGAAGATAATTTCCGTTTTATCAAAATGCATATGCCATTGAAAGATGGCTTCAGCTGGAAGGGGAATAAATATCTTCCTAATGAACCCTATGAACCTGCGTATACCTTCAGTAATGATATCTCGATCCAGGAATGGGATTATTATTATGACGGAGGCGCTTCTTCTTTTAGTTATCGCGGGAATAATTATGCGGATGTATTCAGCGTGGAAGAAGCAGATGAATCCTTTAATGTACCCATCACCTCCCCGAACTCGTATGGTTCCAGGTCCAGGGCAATAGAAAAATATTCCAAAAATATCGGTCTTGTTTACCGGGAATATACCTTATGGGATTACCAGCCAAATACCGGTGGCGCCGGTGGTCCCTATTATACCGGCTTTGGCATCACGATGTGGATGATCGACCACAACTAATCTCCCTTTTCTGCCGTAAATTTGATGATGCTAAAAAACCGGTATCAATGAAAAAACTATTACCCGTTTTCATTCTGTTATTAACGGCAGCCAGTGCTTCACAGGCGCAGCTTACACGCTATATCGTCAAATTGAAAAATAAAGGAGGCAGTTCCTTCAGTTTTTCCACACCGATCAATTACTTATCACAACGGGCGATCGACAGGAGGACCAGATACAGTATCGCGATCGACAGTACCGACCTCCCGGTAACCCCTTCTTATGTAACACAGATCAGGAATGTGCCCAATGTTACGATGCTGAATATTTCAAAGTGGCTGAACTCAGTGACCATTCAAACAAGCAGTGCAACGGCCATCAATACGATCAACGGTCTCTCTTTTGTACAGTCCGTGAATGGTATCGCATCCAGGACACCGGATAACGGAGGGACAACTCCCGGCAAATTCGATCCGGCCAGCTACGAGAGAATAGAGATAACTAATGACCCGCCCCCATCGCAAACAGCCCGGATCGCTGCGGATTATTTCAATTATGGAACTTCCTCTTATGACGAAATACATCTGCACAACGGGGAGTTTCTTCACAATATTGGATTAAGGGGACAAACCATGCAGATCGCCATTCTCGACAATGGGTTCAATAACTACACGGCATTTGATGCATTTGACAGCGTAAACATTAATGGACAGGTTTTGGGTACCTGGGATTTTGTTGCGAGGGAACAAAATGTCGCCAACGACGGAAGTCATGGTATGAGTTGTTTTTCCACGATCGCTGCGAATATTCCCGGTCAGTTTATTGGAAAAGCCCCCAAAGCAAGTTTCTGGTTATTTCAAACAGAAGACAACAGCAGTGAATACCCTATCGAAGAATTCAATTGGGTCTGTGGAGCCGAGCGGTCAGACAGCTCGGGGGCAGATGTATTGACCTCTTCACTCGCTTATTCCGATTTTGACAATGCCAGCCTGAACCATACTTATGCCGACATGAATGGCAATACCACCATTGCCAGTACCGGCGCCGATCTTGCTGCGAAAAAAGGCATGATCATTTTTAATGCAATCGGTAACACAGGAACCAGTGCCTGGCATTTCCTGTGCACGCCTTCGGATGGCGATAGCGTAGTAGCTATCGGAGCCGTAAATTCATCCGGGACTGTTTGGGCAGGTTCCGGTTACGGTCCTTCTTCAGACGGACAGATCAAACCCGATATGGCTTCTGTTGGTTTGAATGCAAGAATACAAACAAGTGGTAATACGGTCGGACCGGGAACAGGAACTTCATTTGCCTGTCCCAATATGGCAGGACTGGGAACCATTCTCTGGCAAGGCTTCCCGGAATATAATAATATGAAGATCATCCGGGCGATGCAGCAAGCCGGCACTAAATTCAACAACCCCGATGACAGGGTAGGCTATGGCATCCCCAATATGAAAACGGCTTTTGGAAATCTTCTTACAGAATTTGCGACATCCAATGCCACGGTCAGTGCATGTAATGCCACGATCAACTGGACAAGCAAAGATGTACAGATAATGAAGTATGAAATTGAAAGAAAGGTTCCGGGTGAATCCAATTATAGTAAAGTAGGTGAAATGAATCCCCAGGCCGGTACGCTGCTCGCTATTCATACTTACCAGTTCAATAATGCCATTACCAGTCCGACGGCAGGAACGGTTTCTTATCGTATCCGCCAGGTCATTGATACGGCCGCAGCAAGTTTTACTGCAGTATATATCGATACTGCCAATGTCACCATTGCCAGCGGCTGCTTCGCTACTGGCACCGGCAATCCTGACCCGGATAAAGAACTGGTCATGGTTCAGCCCAACCCGGTATCGGGCTCATCGGTAACGCTGGTGATCGAAACCGGTTATGCCGTCACCGATATGCCTGTAGCAGTCTATGATGCAAAAGGAAGATTGATGATGCAATTGAAAGATGCGAAAGGAACAGGCAGGAAAACGATTGAACTGAACATCAGCAGGTTCTCCAAAGGTAAATACTATATCAAAGTACTAAATGGCCTGAAGACGATTGGTACGGCCGAGTTATTGAAATTATAATGATTTTTTAAGAAGCGCCGCAAACAGCGTGTCCGCTTTTTTATCATACCCTTTTAGTAATTCCATCTTCACCATTTGAAGATGGAATTTTTCTTGCAGGAAAGCGACCTGCTCTTCGTTCTCCTTTTTAAAGACAGAGCAGGTGATATATAATAAATACCCGCCTGGTTCCACCTGTGCTATCACCGTCTGAATGATCTGCTTTTGTAATTCCGCGTACTTCGCGATCTTTAACGGATCAAAATAATACAACTGCTCAGGTGTACGTCCCCAGGTACCACTGCCCGTGCAGGGAACATCAGCGATGACCAGGTTGAAGCTTGGTAAAAAAATAGCAGGAGGCTTACTAAGATCGGCAACAAATCGTTCATAATTACCAAGCCCGGCCCTCTCAAAACGGTCTTCAAGATTTGCAAGGATGGACTCTCTCAGATCTGAAACAAATAACTCTATATCACCAAGGACATCTTTCGCCATGATGGATTTACCACCACTGGCGGCACAGCAATCCCACACCCTGATCGGGTCTGACGGTCCCCGTCTGATCCGATCTTCCTGAAGTTCCCCTTTGACCATATCTTCCTGAAGCCCCCCTTTGAACATATCTTTTTGAAGTCCCCGGCTGACCTGATCATCCTTTATCCTCCTTCTGATCCTGCCTTGCTGGGATCCCGGCCGGGCCAGTTGCATAAACTCCCCCACTCTTTGCGAATTGAGATCCTGTACGACTGCTTCCCTATCCAGCTCAAGTATCGTATCCATCTTTGATGCATTGGGCAAGGCAAGACAATTGGCTGTTATCGTTTCAAAAGTTATCTCACTTTTTTTGAGCTTTTGACTGACGGCCGCTTCCATTCCTGGTCTTACTCTCAGGAAGAGGTCAGGTTGTTCCAAATGAGAAAAGGCAAATGGACCGCTTTCGATGTCTTCGCTTAATTCATCATCCCATGGGAAAATATCAG
>DASYLC010000391.1:0-7459 GCA_036009775.1 Chitinophagaceae bacterium | reverse complement strand
AAAGAGTTTGAAAAGCTCAATAGTTCCTGGAAAAATGCCGCGGTAAAGGGAAGAGAACATGAATAAGCTTTTTGACAAGCTCCGTCTCCTGAAAAAAAAGCATTCAATACCTTTGCGCCATGATCCATAATTTCAATGCTGGCCCTTCGGTATTACCCAAAGAAGTTTTTGAAGAAGCCAGCCGGTCGGTGCTCAATTTTAATGATACGGGTTTGTCCATTTTAGAGATCGGTCACCGCACTTCCCTTTTTCAGCCTGTTCTCGATGAAGCAAGAGCTTTGATAAGAGAATTGATGGGGCTCGGCAATAATCATGAGGTATTATTCCTCCACGGCGGTGCTACCACGCAATTCATGCAGGTGCCGATGAACCTGCTGAATGAAAACGAGGTGGCTGCTTATACCGAAACAGGAGCCTGGGCCGGGAAAGCCATCAAAGAAGCGAAATTGTTCGGGCATGTGGAGGTTGTTGGTTCTTCCGCGAAGGATAATTTTACCAGTATTCCCAAAAACATCAGCGTAACTCCTACTGCGGCTTACCTGCATATCACTACCAATGAGACCATCACGGGTTCACAATGGCACCAGTTGCCCTATGATTGCGGTGTGCCATTGGTAGCGGATATGAGCAGTGATATTTTAAGCCGGCAACTCGACTTCAATAAATTCGGTCTTATCTATGCCGGCGCCCAGAAGAATATGGGAGCCGCAGGAGTGAACCTCGTGGTCGTCAATAAAAATATTCTCGGCAACGTCACAAGGGCCCTCCCAACTATCCTTGATTACCGGACCCATATCAGGGAAGGAAGTATGTTGAACACCCCGCCGGTATTTGCCATTTACGTGGCGATGCTTACCCTGCGCTGGTTAAAGAACAAAGGCGGCGTGGCCGCGATCGAAAAAGAAAATGACGCAAAAGCTAAATTATTTTACGATACACTCGATTCATTACCTGTGTTCAAAGGCATTGTGGCAAAAGAAGACCGCAGCAAAATGAATGCTGTATTTATCATGGAAGACCCTGCGCTGGAAAAAGAATTCATGGAAACCTGCAAAGCAAACGGCATGGTGGGCGTGAAAGGCCATCGCAGCGTGGGAGGATTCCGGGTTTCGATGTACAATGCACTCCCCCTTGAAAGTGTGAAGGCATTAACAATACTCATGAAAGATTTTGCGCAACGCAACGGATAATATTTAACCCCAACAAGATCAATGGCACACATTAAACCCTTCAATGCTCTCCGGCCCCGACCTGAATTAGCCGCACAGGTAGCATCCAGACCTTATGATGTATTGAATAGCGAGGAAGCAAAAAAAGAAGCTGCAAATAATCCTTTTTCATTCCTCCGGATCACTAAATCTGAAATTGATTTCCCCGATGGAACAGATGTACATAGCAAAGAAGTTTATCAAAAGGCCAAAGAGAATTTGCTGCAATTCATCAACAGGGAGAATATATTATTCAGGGAAGAAAGACCCTGCTATTATATTTACCAGCTGGTGATGCAGGGAAGAAGCCAGACAGGGTTGGTCTGTGTTTCTTCGGTGGAAGATTATTTCAATGATCTCATTAAGAAACATGAATTCACCCGGCCGGAAAAAGAAAAGGACCGTATCGATCATATGCGGACGATCGAAGCACAGACAGGCAATGTATTCATGGCCTATCGCGATGTAATGGAACTCAATGCCATTATCGACGGCTGGAAAACGACCAACCAACCCGTTTATGATTTTACAGCGAATGATGGCATCCGGCATAGCATCTGGATCATCGACCGGGACATGGTGATTGACTCCATTACTGAACTATTCAGGACAAAAGTTCCCGCCACTTATATTGCCGATGGTCATCACCGTGCCGCTTCTGCCGCCAAAGTAAGTAAACAAATGCCCGGCAGTGATGAGGCAAACTATTTCCTTACCACCATTTTCCCGGCAAGCCAGTTAGCGATCATGGATTATAACCGGGTAGTAAAAGACCTGCATGGATGGACCCCGGCCAAACTGATCAGCCGCCTGCAGGATGATTTTTTTATCACGCTTAGCCCCGAACCCGTAAAGCCTTTACAATTGCATGAGTTTGGCATGTACCTCGAAGGCCAATGGTATATTCTCACTTCCCGCAAAGGCACTTATACCGGGGATCCTATCGGCGTACTGGATGTCACTATTCTTTCCAATAATATCCTGGACAAATTACTTGGCATCAAAGATCAGCGCACCGATAAACGCATCGATTTTGTCGGGGGTATCCGCGGGCTGAAAGAACTCGAAAAAAGAGTGAACAGCGGTGAGATGAAAGTGGCTTTTAGTTTATTCCCGGTCACTATCGAACAATTATTTGATATTGCCGATAGCGGGAATGTAATGCCCCCGAAAAGCACCTGGTTTGAGCCTAAACTGAGAGACGGACTGCTTACGCACCTGATTTAAAGCCCTCTCCTGAAATATTTGTTATTTTGCAACAGGCACGGCCTTTGCTACGTCATGTCTCTTTAATTTAGATTATGAAATGAGCCATAAAAACTACCGGAAACCTTCTTACAGTCCTATTAATACTCTTTTTATGGCGAATTCCAGCAGGCAAAAAACAACAATAAAAAATATACTGGTGAAAAAACTCTTATCCTGTCTTCTTCTTTTATCTGCTACATTCTGTGTCTCAGCCCAGCCCGAAGATCCCAAAGCATTACACGAAACGGCGAAGACCTTTATGCGTTCCGGCGATTTTGATAATGCCATTATCGTATTGAACAGGGCTTTGCAAAAAGACAATAAGAATCTCGAGATGCAGAAAGACCTTGTGATGAGCTATTACCTCAAAAGGGATTATGAAAAAGCATTGGTGGGTGTGGAAGTGCTTGTTGACCGGGATGACGCCGATGTCGTTACCTACCAGATCGCCGGCAATGTGTACAAGGCACTCGAACAGGTAAAAGATTGTGATAAGCTCTATAAAAAAGCGCTGAAAAAATTTCCCAAAAGCGGCCCCCTTTACAGTGAGTACGGCGAACTGCTCTGGGCCACGAAGAACTATGATGCGATCGGGCAATGGGAACAGGGAATAAAAGTTGATCCTGCGTACAGCGGCAATTATTATAATGCAGCCTTATTTTATTTCTATACTAAAGACAAAGTATGGAATCTTATTTACGGAGAGATCTTTGTGAACATGGAAAGCCTGGGCGAAAGAGGCGCTGCGATGAAACAATTATTATTACAGGGATACAAAGAAAAATTATTCGCTGAGGCCGACCTGATGAAGGGAGAAGAAAATAATAAAAGCGGTTTTGCGAAAACCTTTTTACAGGGTATGGCCGACCAATCATCGCTGGCCAATAAAGGTCTCACCACGGAAACATTGACCATGATCCGTACCCGGTTCATCCTCGACTGGTATTCAAAGAACTCGGCGAAATATCCATTCCGTTTGTTCGATTACCACCGCCAGTTATTATCCGAAGGAATGTTCAATGCCTATAACCAGTGGTTATTTGGACAGACAGAGAACCTGGCCGCCTATGATAACTGGACAAAGACCCATTCGGACGAATACAACGGGTTCAGCACTTTCCAGAAAAGCAGGGTATTCCGGATGCCACCCAACCAGTATTACCAGGTATTATAATTTTTAACGATAGCCGCGACAGCCCCTTCTTTGAACAGGAGGGGTTGTTTTTTTATATATTGTTTTTTGACTAAATTGTCAGGCATTGCCATCCCCACCGGGGAAACCATTTTTTACTTACTATCAACTACGATTGCACATGACAGAACCCCGCCGACTTTTTGATTGTTTACAATATCACCTCGAAAGACAACCGCTGACCGATATGCTGGCCGGAAAGGAAGCAGGTCAGTGGAAAAAATACAGTACGGCGGAGGTAAAAGATACAGTGGACAAACTCAGCGCCGGTTTATTGGGCCTGGGCATCAGTTGCGGCGATATGACCCATGAAGGCAGGGATAAGATCGCCATTCTCTGTAAGAACCGGCCCGAATGGATCATGCTCGATATGGCGATACAACAGATCGGCGCTATCCTGGTTCCCGTTTACCCCACCATCAATGTAAATGAACTTGAATTCGTACTGAAAGATGCACAGGTAAAAATGGTGTTTGTCAATGATGAAGATTCATTTCACAAAGTATTGTCCCTGAAAGAAAAACTACCGGCCCTGCGGGATATATTTACGTTTGATCATGTAGCCAATGCAAGACACTGGAAAGAAATAACGGCATTAAGTTCCCCGCAACTACAGGAAAGGATAAAACCCGTCGCGGATAAAATAGGTTACGAAGATCTTGCCACCATAATTTATACGTCCGGCACAACGGGTACACCCAAAGGTGTCATGCTCTCCCACCGGAATATTCTCTCCAACGTGATGGCCTGTATCCCCTGTTTTCCTCCCGGTGATGAGATGCGCTCATTAAGTTTCCTTCCTCTCAATCATATTTTTGAAAGGATGGTCACCTATCTCTACCTGTTCCGGGGTACTTCGATCTATTATGCTGAAAGCCTCGAAACGATCGGGGATAACCTGAAAGAAGTGAAACCGCATATGTTCACCACGGTTCCGCGCCTGCTGGAAAAAGTGTATGACCGTATCATGCAAAAAGGCAATAGCCTCAAAGGAATCAGTAAGAAATTATTTTTCTGGGCGCATGGCCTGGCCGAAAAATTCGAGATCAATACCAACCAGGGATTTTTATATAATCTTAAACTGGGTATTGCCAACAAGATCATCTTCAGTAAGTGGAGAGAAGGTCTCGGCAATAACCTGCGTTGCGTGGTGACGGGTGGCGCCGCCTGCCAGGTAAGGCTGATCCGCATATTCACTGCCGCCAGAATCCCGATCATGGAAGGTTATGGACTTACGGAAACATCGCCGGTGATATCGGTGAACCGTTTCCAGGAAAACGGCAGGATGTTTGGCACCGTTGGACCGTTGATCGATGGCGTCGAAGTAAAGATCGCCGAAGACGGGGAGATACTGTGCAAAGGTCCGAATGTGATGATGGGTTATTATAAACGTCCCGATCTCACCGCACAGGATATTTTTGATGGCTGGTACCATACCGGTGATATCGGTGTATTGAATGAAAAGAACTATCTCAAGATCACCGACCGCAAGAAAGAATTATTCAAGACCAGTGGTGGTAAATACGTGGCGCCCCTTGCTATTGAAAACAAACTGAAAGAATCCCCTTTTATCGAGCAGGTAATGCTGGTGGGTGCGGATAAAAAATTTGTAAGTGCACTGATCGTTCCTTCATTTCCCAACCTGCGTGACTGGGCCCGCAAGAATGGTATTACCGAAAACAGCAACGAGCAACTGATCCGCAACCAGCGGGTCATTGATATGTTCAAGGAACTGGTAGAGAGCTTTAATAAATACTTCAACCATGTGGAGCAGGTAAAGAAATTTGAACTGCTCCCGAATGAATGGAGTATTGATACGGGTGAGCTGACACCCAAAATGTCATTGAAAAGAAAAGTAGTGATGGAAAAGTACAAGAGTGCGGTGGAAAGGATCTATGCGTAATAGTTAATCTCTTTCTTTCTTGTCACCCGAATCTTTGCGGTTACGCTGCATCATCTTCTGCAGGAACTCATCAAACTTCGGTTGCTGCTCGGGTGTAAAAAGATTTCTTATTCTTTTAAAATGGGCAAAAGTTTGTTTATCAATGGCGGACTGTCTTTCGCTGATACGGTTACTGTAAACAGTCAGTATACTGTCGTTTACGGTTGAATCTTTCAGCAAAGCATAGAATGCTGTTTTAGCGGCCCGCACAGAATCAAAAAGGGGTTTGATATTTTTAAGATGTTCTTCCTTTAATGATTTATGTTCTTTCTTCTGCTCTTCCGTCATGTTCAGTTCCTTCGCCATCATTTCACTGGGGTCGCCTTTGCCACCCCGTCCCTTATCCGCTCCTTTTTTTCTGCCCTGCATCATGAATATCACCAACCCGATATTGATGAGCAGCAAAAGAACCACGGCGATCGTGAGCATTTTAGTAGAAGAGTTCTTCATCTTTATTTTCTTATTTATCCTGGTTTATATCGAAAAGGATGGTGTTATTATCATTAAGGCTGTATTCAGCAGCAATGGACTGGAGTGTTTCTGCATCGCTGGTTCCGGTTTCAGGAGTATCATTGTTTTGAAAGATAACAGCCGCGTTCACCAGCAGTACGCCTGCCAGAACGGTGAATGCAAATGCCGGGCGGAGTATCCAGGGCCTTTTGGCGACCGGCTCCATACCTTTTTCCATCCGGGCTTTTAGCCGGGTATAAAAAAAGTCAGGGGCGGCGGCCCGCTGGGTTCCGTCCAAACTTCCGAGGATATCCTCGATCCTGCTGTTTTTGTTATTATTCATAATACACCATTTTTGACGGTAAGACGGCTCAAAACCTTCGTCCCGTAAATTACTCAGTCGGTTTCTCTTCCCAATATCTTCTTAAGGTTTTGTTTGGCCCTGTGCATTAACGACTCCACTGCCGGAACCGAGGTCTGCATTACTTCACTTACTTCCTGGTAACTAAGATCCTCCAGTTTATGTAGCGTAAAGGCTGTCTTTTGGTTTTCAGGGAGTTGTGCTATAGCTTTGAACAGTTTAGCCGCATTTTCCTTCCTGTCCATTGCCACTCCCGGGTGATTAAAGTCCGGGATCTCGTGGATAGGTTCATTACCATCTCCGAAAAGCCGCTGCATAAAGCCAAATCTTTTCTTGCTTTTCCGGCTACGGAGCAGATCCAAAGACCTGGTAGTAGCGATCCGGTAAAGCCAGGTGGATAGCTTGGATTCTCCTTTAAAGCCATCAATGGAACGATATACCTGTATAAAGACCTCTTGGGCCACATCTTCCGCATCCTCGGCGTTTTGAACGATACCGATAGCTGTGTTGTATACCCTGTCCTGGTAAGTAGTTACCAAATAGTTGAAAGCCCTTTCATCGCCCTGGCGAAGTCCCTGTATCAGTTCTAATTCATTCAACAGCTGGAAGGTTTGGGTTTTGAGGGTGTAACTTACGAAAACATGCTAAATATGTTCTCCGATAATGGTTATTAATAAGACAGGATGATCTGTGAACCAGTAATAGAATGACCTTATTGATAGCTTTTTTGCCCCGCCTGTCTTTCTTATATTTGCACCCCGCCGCCGCTCAGCAGTTTTGTCATCCTGAGTAAAGCGAAGGATGGTCCCGTAGTTCAATGGATAGAATAGAAGTTTCCTAAACTTTTGATACAGGTTCGATTCCTGTCGGGACTACATCCTTTTCAATCCTCCAGCTAAAAATGGAATTCTAATAACGATACGCAGGAATTCAGCCGCCGCTATTAATTCTTGTGGCAGTAAAAGCGGTTCAGAACCAAAAATTACGATTCCGCCTTATGCTGAATATAAAAAGCTGCATTATCGCTCTCCTGCGTTTTGTTAAGCTGCTTTATTCTT
>DASYLC010000390.1:0-6582 GCA_036009775.1 Chitinophagaceae bacterium | reverse complement strand
ACATAAATATACAAATAACCACTTTTATCTACGGCCTTGTCAGTTTGTGTATGCGAAGTGTAAGTATTATCCGCTCCCACTTGCTCAAAACCACTGTTACTACTAACATAACTAAATTGTTCATCAAATAAAATCCAATTAACAAATGCTTTAGGCTTGCTCACAGAATCAGCGCCGCTATGGCTGTTGTAAAAACCCGAAGCGCCTGAATTAAATACCCCACTGCTGCTCAAACCTGACTGATCACCATGGCTTCCGGCAACCCCGCCTATATTCCCACTTAATGCACTTAGTAAATCACTTACAGGGCTTACCGGTGTTCCTGGCGAAACGCCATTCAGTTTATACCAGCTGTTGACCGCCAGGTTGAATTTATCTCCCGCCATTACTTTCAGGATCATCGCCGGGCCGATCTTGTTGCCGCTTCCATTTGTTTTCGCCACTTTGGCATTACCTCCTATTGAAGGATAACCGGCAGGTGTGTTTTGCCTTGTTGCAGAAAGGTTGCTATAAAAAGCTTCCTCGACAGTGGCATTGGCCGTTTCCATCGTTGCCGCAGGGTACATATCCGTTTGCGTTTCCTCCGTCAGCGTCATCCGTATATTCCCCAAATGGTCTTTGATAAAATAATCATATACGAAATCGTTGCCCTTTTTCCTGATCCTGCCCTCCTCATGCCCCACAAATTGCAGACTGTCATCCCAATTGAACAAAGGATCAAATGAATCAGACCGGGCCTCATACACAAAACCAGCAACATACAGCGTGGTGGAAGTAAAGTGAACTCCCGTTCCCGGGGTCTCACTCACTTCCTTCTTTAGCTTTGAGCCTGCAGCATCGTAGGTATAGGTTATATACTTACTGGAGTAAGGAAGGTTATCAGTCGCTATCTCTATATAAGAAGGTAAATTCAGGTAATTGTAATCGATAGCTGTTATCCGCTTATTGTTATCTGTAACAATGCTTCCGTTCGCGTCATAGGTATAATCCGTCGACGTCTTGGCCACGGCATCATACTTAAAGTCGCCTAGTTTACTGGTATTGTCATTGGTGGCATCAGCTACCTGCTGCAGTTTATTGCTGTTGCTGGCATAAGTGTAGCTTAGTTGATCTATGGTGGGAGAACTATTTATCTTCAATCCTTTCTGGTTCATCGTAAGAATATTCCCGTTCACATCATAGCTGAGATTACTCACACTGAAATCCACTCCCGCCGATTTGCTGAAACTGCTGCTGGTATATTGATTAAAATCCGCTGTCAACAGCCGGTTAGCCTTATCATACGTATAATCGTATTTTCTTTTCTGCGCATCGCCCCGGCCTTTCCAGGTAAGCCCTGCTATATTACCGTTGTACTGCGCGGCCGCGTATGACTGCCCGGAAATAATATTAGTCGTGCTCTCATACGCCACTTCAAAACCAAACCAGTTGGTGCTGCTGACATCTTTTACATAATCACGGTTCATCCCCAGCAGCCAGCCACGCATATTGTATTCGTAATTGAGCGTTTCAAGGCCTGCGCCACTGTTATAGGCCGGTGCCAGTTTTTTAGCAGTCAGCTGCCCCAGCTCATTATAAGTATGCTCCACGATGGTCTTATCACCACTCCCATTTATATTCTTCACAACGCTCGTTACCCTACCGCTATGATCATAGACATATTTGGTCAGCAATGTATAATCCTGGGGATTAGATCCGGCATTTTCATGCGCCAGGTGCATCCTCAATGCCCTGCCGGAAAAACTATACTGGCTCGTAGCCACATCGGTACCACCGGTGATATTGGTTTCCTTTACCTGCACTACTCTCCCATATTGATCGTAGAGCGAAAGGGTATAGAGATAAGTACTGGTTCCTATAATGATCCTTTTACTTCCCGTTGCCGCGCCCCTGATCCGGCTGCTTACCGCGATCTGCTGCGCATACTCCGGGGATGCATTATAGCTGCTGTAAAAATTAGTGCCGTTGATATTCGTGGTAACCAGGCTGCTGCTCATGCCTGCGCCGGATGCCCAACTGTAATCGTCGTAATAGGTTTCAGAACTAACAGTATACGTACCGCTCAGCGTAGGATAATCCGCTGTCCTGTATGCCTGGGCGATCACCGTATCTTTCGTCAATGAAGCGAGTGTTATCAGGCCCGATTTGAAAGGACGGCTTTGTGTATCATATTTGACAAAAGCCCATTGGCTAGTAGTTCGCAAATTGGCATCCTGTGTAAGCGCTACTCTTCCCAGCAGATCGTAAGCGATATAGCTTTTATCCTTACCAGGAATGGATTTCATGATCATGCGGCCTTTGTCATCATAATAATAAGCATAGCACAGCCCCGTACGTATGGCGGAATAACCTGCCAGGTTCCAGCTAACGGCGATCAATGTATCGACCGCTTTGGGAGGGATCACCATCCGCAGGTTATTCATCTCATCATATATATAATAAGTACAAAGCCAGCCATAATGTCCCGTCGCCGGGCTCGCCGCTATTTGCACTTTAGAAAGTATCAGCCTGCCCTGTTCATCTTTATAGATGATTTTCTTTTGCCCGTTCTCATCAGTAACCTCTTCTGCCAGGAGGCTCCCTGCTATGTACATCGCGCTGGTGGAGGGCACATCGTCCTCACTGGTGATGTCGATGGTCCACAGTCGTACACTATCGTTTGCCGCGTTTGCCCGCTGGGCCAATACCTTTCCCCTCCCGGCGCCTGTCCATCCTGCACCCTCCGCCATTACTTTCGTTACCCTTTGAAAGGGTGAAGCATCTGCTTCGACGGTACTGTAGAAATAAGCATCACCGGGAAAAAGATTTTTATAGAAAGCCGAATCGTATTGCAGGGCAGTATATTTGAATTTGCCGTCATTGGTATTGGCTGTTTGTTGGGCATAAGGAAGGTAGCTGGTGAGTGTTCTGCCATATTTGTCATAAGCTACCGGCGCTACAAAATCTTTCTTGGAAGGTGATGCCTGTCTTACCACTTTCTGTACGGGTCTTCCCAATGAATCAAAATAATCAGTGCTGATGCTGACATCCTCAACTACAGCAGACATCGTTACATCTGCCGTATCCTGGGTGGGTTTCAACGGCACCAGTACCCGCTGGTACATTTTGGCCTGGGTAGGGTTGTACGACGATATAGGCGATTGTGCCGATACCGAAACGATCATCAACCCATAAACAGACAACAGTAATAGTATTTGCTTTCTCATAAGCGGTAGTTCAGTATTGAGAATATTTTAATACGTCAACGGGCCCGTTAATTCCTCACTCAAAGGGTTTACTGATTGTGAAAACACTCCGATCAGGTTTCCCGATTTATTTACCAGGTATTTTTGAAAATTACCTTTCACCGGGTCTCCGGTCATGCCGTTCATTTCCACATCGGTCAGCCATTGATAAATGGACTGGGTTTCCAGCCCTGCAATAGGGTTTTTAGATGCCAGCAGAAAGGTGACCCCGTAATTTGCCTGGCAGAAAGATTTTATTTCCGCGTTGCTCCTGCTTTCTTTTCCAAAACTATTGGTCGGGAAGCCGATGATCACCAGGCTGTCGCCGTACTGCTCGTGAAGCTGTTGCAATCCTGCCAGTTGTCCAACCTGGGTACTACCCGTAGCAATATTTACCAGCAGTATCCTTTTCCCTTCGAACTGGCTCATGGAAACTGTGTTGCCATCGATATCCTGGAATTGAAGGTGATAAATGGTAGTTGTATTCAGCAACCAAAAAGAAACAAGTGTAATAATAGTCAGTTTCATATGCTAATAGTTTTATTCGACGGAGCCCCCGCAGGTTATGGTGCACGCGGTAGGGTTGTATGTATATTCAAAGTAAGTGCTGGTACTGTAATCGCTGAAACAATATTTCCAGGTACACCTGTATTGAAACACATCAGAATACTTCCCATATACAGATGACGTAACCGACCAGACACCCATTTCACAGACGCCGTTTACTACTTTATATTGCGGCAGACTGCTGATGCCGGAACAACTGCAATCGAGGTATCCCTGGTAGATCCATTTTACATACCCGGAGGAATCACTGAAAATATTCATATCCCGGTAGGCCGAGTCTACTGCCGCAGTTGTCGAAGAACACTGCCGCTCAAATCCTACCCATTGTGGAGCGGTATTTACCAGCATCGTTGTATCGGAATAATCAAAGCGTTTAATGATATTTTTATCCTTATCACGTATCAATTTTACACGGTTCAGCTTATCATATTCTGTATAGACCACTGTATTATTGGCATCTACTCCACTGATAACACCGATGAGAGGTTCGTATGCGTACGTCTCCATATTGGCATCTTTGGGATGCAGCCTTAGCTCATCGATAGTTCCTGTGCCACTTATCGTAACAAGAGTGATACCGGTTAGTGCAACTGAATACAGGTTCCAGCTGTTCTGCGTGGCAATCGGTCCGCTCAATGAGGTTCCATTTACCGTCGGTGTACCAGAGCCAGATTTCACCCATATTGTTAACAGGTAATGCTTGCCGGATGTCAATCCCGATTTTGAAATATCTCCGCTGGCCATACTATAACTTTTCTTCCCGGTAAGACTTTGTGTGAGATCTCTCGCGCCGCCGTCGACAATCCAGTTTCCCGTACCCTTTGATTCAAAACTTGTATAGGCAATATCCGCCTGCACCGCGTCCGACACTTTAGCAATAGCATATTGCTGGTCGTAATCAGTAATGACAGAATTACTTAACCCGGAAACGAGGCTTTTTACTTCCGAAAGATTACCCTTGCTCTCATAACTTGTAAAATAGCTTTGTGGTTTGAAGTAGGTTGTATTACGGTTGAGCTTCGCCGGATCGAAACTGGTTATCGTGGCCTGTACAATTGGTTTGTTAGACACAAGAGAATAGATCGTGTCTGGTTTTACATCACCCGAGCCTATCGAGCGGAAGGAGGTCATCGCAGCTCCTGTTATCCTGTTGTTGGAAGGTGTGCCCGCATCAATGATCCATGTTTCGGTTGCCACCATTTGTGAAATAACAGCACTGTCTCTTAATTTCCCGATACCACCCCCGACTGTATAATTGTAAGGATAATACATCCTTGTCTCTTTCTCCAGGGAACGGTTGCGGTCATAACTGGTTTTTACTTTCGTTACATTATAATTCGTGTCATAGGTCAGGTATTGGTAAGATGTGTTGATGCTTCCATTGGCCTGATACATCGTATCGAAAGAAGCTGTAACATAAGCCCTGCCGCTGGTGATATAATAATCATCTCCGATAAAAATCTTGGAAACAGAACCAGGACCATTGTATTTTGATGCAGCATGGCCTAATTTAAGTCCTTTGAAATCATTACCCAGGCTGCCCGTGGTATCAACCTGGATAGTGTTTACTGTTTTCTTTACCAGGTTGCCCGAACTGTCATACACCAGCATACGCTTGGGGATGCCTAAACCCCAGGACCTGATATCCTGCGGCGTGTAAGGAAAAGAGGTGGAGTTTACATTTGTATTCACATCGCCGAGATCGGTGAATTCCGTAACCTCTTTTCCTAAATTTCCGCCAAAAGCTCCCTGCCTGATCACTTCCACTCTGCTGTATCCAACGGAGGCCACTTCTGTATTAGC
Organism: Chitinophagaceae bacterium; assembly: GCA_036009775.1. Taxonomy (GTDB): domain Bacteria; phylum Bacteroidota; class Bacteroidia; order Chitinophagales; family Chitinophagaceae; genus JJ008. The sequence continues at coordinate 988 of DASYLC010000390.1, read as the reverse complement.
AAGCGGTTCACTGGTTACAGCAGTGTAATCAGTAGTAGTGCCGCCATTAATATAGGAATAAGGATAGTCATAGCGGGGAATATTGCCCAGGAAACCCGAACTCTTTCCATCGGCAGTTATGTATTTATATTGTTCATATCCACCTTCTCCATAATCGTCAATAATCCGCATGACAGATCCGACACGTACACCTCCTGCTTTATTAAAAGCGACCGAGTTATCATATGTTTTTGTCTCCCAGTTAACGGTTGAAGGCAGGCTGACACTGACACTGGTTCCCGCGGACAAAGAGGTTTCCAGCCGGTAAGTACCATTGGGGAGGTTAAACGTCCAGCTTCTCATGCCACTGTAAAAAAGATCATAGAGTGAAATGGTTGTTGACAGGTAAGTTGTAACGCCATCGGTACTCTTCAAATACAGGTTAAGATTGCCCGAACCTGAAACGGGCGCGGATCCTGTTCGTGATACTGATCTGTCCAATAGGAAAACCAACTGATGCCGGTTGTTGAACACCTGGTTAAGTGTAATATTATTGGTAGTGGAACTGTGAAGCGATAATGACCTGGATGAATCCCCTTTGGTATAAGGATAATGATCGTTCAACTGGTAGCCATACTGGATATACCCTCCTGTTGGCAACCTGAACATAGTCAGCATCCCGTAACCGGCAAAAACTTCATCGGGAGTTCGGTCCGCACCCCATGAATAAGGAGGTATGTTCGGTAACAAACTATCCCCGTTATCGGCCCCGTTATAATATCCCCAATAATCGCGGCTGTTCTGGATGGTATCTGCGGGAGCACCGAATTCCGGCAGATACCCGAGGTAGCCAAACTGGTATCCTTGTTGTTTCTCCGTTTTCGTATAAGGGGTTACTTTTTTTAATACTAGCCGGATCTTATCAGTCTGAGTAATCGTATGTCCTCCCAGGATAACCGAATAAGAATAGCTCGAATCATATTCCAGTAAATATCCGAACCGGAACGTT
>DASYLC010000389.1:0-2257 GCA_036009775.1 Chitinophagaceae bacterium | reverse complement strand
AGCAGACAGCAAAACATTGTTCTATAAATTCCTGGAGCGCTATGATCCCTCTTTGCTGCCGCGTTACCAGGAATTATTCGGGACGAATTTCTACACTCCCTTTTCCTGGCAAAACAAGTTAAAGGAGAAAACGGACCGGCTCTGCCAAAAACATTCGATCAGGACAACTATTCTATCATGATATGTCAAAAGAATTAAAAGAGATACAGCAAACATTGACAAACCAGGCTTCAAAAAGCAACCAGGCTTTTTTTGAGAAAATGGTACCTGGCAAACAAAAGGTCTACGGGGTAAAGACTCTGGTATTAAATGAGCTTGTAAAAAGATACAAGGCTGGTTCCTTTGCACTTGCAGAAGAGCTGTGGCGATCGGGCTGGCTCGAGGAAAGGATCATTGCCATAAAGATCATGGAGAAAAAAGGGAAAGAGGATCCTGTACGTTTGCTGAAATTATTCAAAAACTTTTCAAAGGATATAGATAACTGGGCTGTTTGCGACGGCCTGGGCATGCAATTCCTCCGGGGTATTGTAAAGACGCATCCGGCGGAGATCTTTGCTATTGCCGGTAAATTCAACCGTTCCAAATTTTTTTGGCAAAGAAGATTGTCGCTGGTGATGGTGGAATGGTACACGAGAACCGACCAGTTCAAACCTGAAATAAAAAAACTGGCCAGGCAATTGGAAAAGGACGATGAATACTATGTAAAGAAAGCAGTGGTCTGGATCAACCGGAATTTTGTAAAAGGAAAATAAACGATCATGAAGTTACAATGGGTACGGCCTATGCTGTGGGTAGATGATGTAAAAACAGCAATCGATTATTACGTCAATGTGCTGGGCTTTAATCCCGGCAACCATTTGGACAATTGGGGATGGGGCTGTGTGGTGAGGGATGATGTGGAGTTCATGTTCTGTAAACCTTTTGACGGTTTCGGCTACACGAAACCCGGCTTCACGGGGTCATTATATATTAATACCGATGATGTGGATGGCTGGTGGGATTTATTAAAGGATAAAGCGGATATACTATATCCGGTCGGGGATTTTGAGTATAAAATGAGAGAGTTCGCCATCAAAGACTGCAATGGTTATATCATCCAGTTCGGACAGGATATTTCCTGAAAATTAAGCACTATACCAGTATTGAGCGAACCCGGCTTCTCTGCATGCGATCAAAATGCGGCACTCCCGAAAATCGAAAAGCCCCCCGCTTGTGACGAGGGGCCTTCTTCACTCCCTGACTATAGGAAGAGAATCTTTATAGCAGGATCACCCGCTGGTCGTTACCGTTATTCCAGGTCAGCAATGCTTTGTTATCGCAATCACCGTTGTTGGGAAAACCGAAATCCAGTTTGAATACCCTGTTGTTGATCTTAATTTTCAGGGTTCCCTCACTGATCCACGGACAGTTCATCTTTTTGATAAGAGGGTCTTCGGTATTTATATTGACGATGGTCCCATTATTGAAAACGGTTTTGGAACGTCCTGTGATCTTGTAAACATCATCCCGGATGATATTGGTCAGTCCGCCGGCGATCTGTGTTACGGTCTTGATACGATCATATGCATACCCCCTGCCGTTGGGGAATGTCACCTTCCCATTGATCACTTCCACACTCCATTTATGCGTGCCGGGTTCAGAAAGGTTTTTAAAGATCTTGGTGCCTTCGATGTGCTTACGGTTCACATGATAGTCTACGAAAGTGAGGGTGACAACAGCGCCGGGTCTGCGGACAGGTGCTGTAAAATGCAATACCAGTTTACCACTCCTGAATTTTCCATCGAGGCCGGTACAACCGTTGCCAAAATCGATCGTAACGGTTTTCGGGTAGGTGCTGTCGTTAGGGGTTACGGTGATTGTGGCACAGTCACCGATCCGGGCTCTTAGTTCCAGGAAGGCCGGCAAATAGATACGGCCGGCTGTGGCTGTACGTCCTTCGATGCCAAAGCCGCCCGCGTTGCCCTCTTCTTCGGCAGCGATCATCGCAACGTCTTCTGCGTCATCAAAGCTGGCTTCCACCTGCAGGCTTTCGTCAGCCAATTCGGTGGCTTCGGCTTCTGTTACTTCGGTTGAAGTGTTCAGGCTGCTTTCCTTCTGGCAGGAAGTAAAAATAAAAGTGGAGAATAACACTGCGATCGCAGCGATCATGATCCGGTTAATTGAAAAAGTTTTCATGGCTATACTTTTTTAGAGTTTCAAAATTATTAACGTCACTTTTGAAGTGAATGGAGAACAAAAGTTTAAAGACGGTTAAAAT
>DASYLC010000388.1:0-11746 GCA_036009775.1 Chitinophagaceae bacterium | reverse complement strand
TCCCATTCCCTCCAAATCCGAGTGCAAAATAACTATTTGGGAGTTGTTTATAATTACCGATATAAGGTAATCCGTCTTTTGTACTGCCAAACGTCCCTGTCCAGCTGAATTCAGGAATAAAAGGTACACCCGGAAGAACCTTCCGGAGATCAGCGGTCAGTTGCCTGGTCTTTATTCGTAGTAGTTTATCTCTTTTCGCGGGAGAATAGAAATCTTCGTCACGTCCACCTACGACTACCCGGTTACCCATAGCCCGTATGTATAAATAAGGATCGGCCGTATTCCAGATCAGCATCTCATTTTTCCAGAATGGCTTTTCAATGGTCAGCGGCTCACTGATGGTGGCATAAGTGGACCTCAGTTTTACGACAGGCTTATCAATATAGTTCACCACTTCATATCCTGTGGCATAGATCAGCTTTTTTGCTTTGATAGAATACCCATCCCGGGTAAATAATTCTACAGATTTTTTTTTATGATCGATCCTTGTGATATTCGTCCTGTCATAAACCTGTAAACCTTTTTTCAAACCATCACTATACAACGCATGGGTGAACATGTAAGCATCTGTCTGTGCAGCGTCATCCGATAGAATAGCGCCCGGCGAGCGGATACCAATAAGATCGGAAAGGTTGTTTTCTTCGAGCCATCTCACTGCAAAGCCCTGCTCTTTTCTTACTTTACATTCATTTTTAAGATCCTTTACATCTTTTTTTGCTGCGGCATAATAAAGACTTTTTTTCTTTTCAATATCTGTAAAGCCGATCGTACCGGCAATGGTGATCAGTTTGCCGATCGCTTCATTGCAAAGATGGTAGGAGCGTGCGGCTTTCTTTATACCGATCATTTCAGCCAGGCGATACAGGGGAGTATCGATCTCATATTGCAGTAAAGAAGTGCTGGCGCAGGTGCTGCCCAGCCCGATGGTACGTGCATCCACTACGATACAGTTGATATTCTCTTTAATAAGATGCCAGGCTGTCAGGGCGCCGGAAATTCCGCCACCCATGATCACTACGTCCGCCCTGGTATCCTGTTCCAGCCGCGGATATTCTGTCACCAGCCCGTTTTTGATCAGGGAGAATGGGTAACCGGCTTTCAGGTTCATAGCAGGTTTTATTGCAGGTATCTTCTTAATGTCCAGGCAATGGTCTCATGCTCTTTGATCATGTCGGTGAGGAAATCGGAAGTACCGATATCATCATACTTTTCATCGCAATCTTTGATGTGTTTACGGAGCTGGCGGACCACCGCTTCATGATCGTTCAATAGCTCATTAAGCATTTCTTTTTGTGAAGGGTATTTTCCCGGGGCTTCTTTTATTGACCCCATTTTGAGGAATTCCTCCAGTGTGCCGGGTGTTTTTGCACCCAGCTTATTGATCCTTTCGGCGATCTCGTCAATGGCTTCTTCCAGCTGGGTGTATTGTTTTTCAAACAATTTATGCAGTTCCATAAAACTGTTGCCGGAAACGTTCCAGTGAAACTTTCTTGTTTTGGTATACAGGATCATCGCATCAGCCAGTACTGCTGATAAAAGACCGGTAATGCTCTTCAGGTTTTTTGCGGAAATGCCAAGATTAGGTGTCATAATGCGGATGTTGATAAGAGGTATTATAAATATGTTTGGTCGTCAGGATGAACATATTGCAACTATCGTTCCAGCCTCTCCACAAAGCGGGTAATTTATTAATGGCACGATATTTTCAAATTTCCTCAATGAAGACGAATATTTTTTTTAATCTCTAAAATCTAAAACTATGTTACGCTGGACAGTTATTTTCCTGGTAGTTGCAATTATTGCAGCTGTATTTGGTTTTGGTGGTATTGCCTCTGGTGCAGCATCCATTGCCAGAATCCTGTTCTTTATTTTCATCGTATTGTTCCTGATCTCCCTGATCTCCGGCCGGTCTGCCCGGTCATCGGATATATGACGATACAAAATGAAGCAGTCAACTCATTCATCATTGTTTAATCCTTAAATAGCTAGTTATGACAACAAAAACGAAGATCGCAGTAGGTATCCTGGGTGCAGCGGCAGCCGGCGTGGTGATCGGTTTACTGATCGCCCCGGAAAAAGGCAGCGATATGCGCAAGAAGCTCCGGAAGACTGCCAATGGATGGGCCGATAACCTCAGCCAGATGTTTGTAAAAGGGCAGGAAGAGTATGAAGAAGTGAAAGAAAAAGTAAAAGGTGCCAAATCCGCAGCCGAGGATAAAGTAAATAAGATCAAAGAAAGTTTCAGTTAAATCTTATAAGCAGGTCCCGTAAGACCTGCTTATACTATCTTAAAAGCAGCCAGGATGGAAGATATAAAAGACAAGACCGAAGAGCTGATCAGTCATACTGGTGAATACCTTGATACTTTTTTCAAGGTGAGTTTACTAAAGGTCACAAAAAAAACTACCGACATTGCCTCCGCGGCGATCGGGCTGATGGTGACCTGTGTACTCGGATTACTGGTTCTTTTCTTCGCGGGCTTTGGTGCGGCCTGGTGGCTGGGAGACATAATGGACAGCCGGATCGGTGGATTCATGGTCGTTGCCGGTTTTTTTATTGTGATAGCTTTTATACTGATCTCCTTACGCCGCAAAATCGTTTTTCCATTTATCAGGAACTCATTGATCCGGAAAATTTATGAAGAACACAAAAATTAATACCTACGAAGACCTGGTCAAAGAGCAGGAACAACTGGAAGCGTTATTGCATGCCCAGAAGGAACTGGTGGTCTATGATTTTAAATTACTGAAAGATGAATTTAAACCCGCCACCAATGCCCTCAACCTGCTGGGTAAGGTTACTACCAAAGAACGGAGCAATGTATTCCTTAATGAGGCAAGCGGCAAACTGATCGACCTCGTATTGAAGAAAGTGATACTCGGAAGAGCCGGCTGGGCAACCAAATTCCTGGTACCGATGCTGATGAAAAACTACACTTCTCATTTCCTGGCCGGGAACACGGATAAATTAAAAGGAAAATTATTCTCCTGGTTCAATCATAAGAGTAACGGGAATGGCAAAGCGGCTCCCGAAGTCCATACACAGGGGAATTAATACATTTTCTCCTGCAACACTGTTTAATTACCTTAATATAGCGGAAGGGAAGAAGGATATTGTACCATTTCCACGTTTAAAAATCAACTATGTTCAGCTTCAATGACCGGGTCAAACAGGTATTGCTTTTATCACTGGTGATCCTGCTGATCTTTCTTTCCCTGCGGGAACTCCGGTTGTTCATGCCCGGTATACTCGGGGCCATTACATTATATATACTGAGCAGGGCCAGTTATTTTCAACTGGTGTATAACCGGAAATGGAAAAAAGGAAGGGCAGCAGGGTTATACCTCCTGTATTACCTGCTCATCCTGGGCGTACCGATATTTTTAGCCATTACGCTTATCAGCCCCAAAATAAATAGCGCCTTGAGCGATCCTGCCGCGCTGATCAGCAATATAAAATCTGCGGTGGCACAGGTGCAGGCCAAAGCAGGGATTACTTTTTTCTCGGAAAAATCGCTATCGACAGGCCTGGATAAGGCGGTTGAATTCATTCCTACCTTGCTCAACAGTACCGCTAACCTGCTGGTGAACCTGATACTGATGTTGTTCATGCTCTATTATATGCTGTACCACGGCGCGGATATGGAGCGAACGCTTTTCCGTCTCATCCCTTTAAAGAATGAGAATACCAGTATGCTGGCCACGGAAACAAAAAAGCTGGTAAAAGCCAATGCGCTGGGCATCCCGCTTATTTCCATTATCCAGGGACTGACGGCCACGCTCGGTTATTTTATTTTCGGTATCGATGATTTTGCGCTCTGGGGTTTTCTCACAGGAGTATTCGCTTTTTTTCCCGTCGTGGGAACCATGATCATCTGGGTGCCGCTCGTGATCTATACCTATACATCCGGGCAGACCCTGAACGCGACAGGATTGTTATTTTACAGTGTGATCGTTACGGGTAATGTGGACTACATAGCCAGGATCACGATCATGAAAAGAATGGGAGATGTTCACCCCGTTATTACCGTACTGGGGGTGATCGTGGGATTGGGTCTATTTGGATTTATCGGTTTGGTCTTTGGCCCGTTGCTCGTGAGCTATATTATCGTATTATCGAAGATCTATATGAGCGAGTTTACCACATCCGATGCCGAAGACTCGGAAGCGGCGAAGAAAAAAGAAACAGAAATTAGTCAGAAAGAAGCCGAATCCCTTGCGCATGAATCAGTAGTGAAGGACACAAAGAAATAAGAAACCAGCAAATACAAAAAGCCCCTTCGTTTCAAACGAAGGGGCTTTGATTTATCCGGGAACTTTAATTTTTGAATTTAGATAACAGGCGGAGGATCTCGAGGTACAACCATACGATGGTTACCAATAACCCGAATGCACAATACCATTCCATGTATTTGTTGGCTCTCAACTCAACTCCTTTTTCTACGGTATCAAAATTGAGCAACAAATTGAAAGCGGCCAGTCCTGTCACCACTATGGAGAAACCGATACTGAGCGGAGTATTTGAATTGGTAAGGTTATAGGCAATGGCCTGTCCACCGAATGCAAAGGTCAGCCACTGGATAAGATAGAACACTGCGATGGCACTGGTAGCAACCACAACAACTGTTCTCAGTTTATTGGTGACCTTAATGATCCTGTAACGATAGATGAGGAACATGATCAAAGTTACCAAAAGTGTTAATGCAACAGCCTGCATCGGCAGACCAGGGTAAGCATAATTATAGATAGCTGAAATGGCTCCTACGGCCAGACCTTCAAGGATCGCATACACAGGCGCAAGCACTGATCCCCATTCTTTTTTGAACATGTATAAGACCGCAACGCCAAGGCCGCCGAATACACCGATATACAGCAGTGTTTTTGGATCACCGCCTTTATAAAATTGACTCCATGCAAACAAAGTTGAGCCTAGCATCAGCATCATCAAAACACCCAGTTTGTTCATGGTCCCTTTAATGGTCATTTCCTGACCGGTGGTAATTCCTTCGAGTATGGTACCCTGGAAAGATTTTTCCTGCAGTGCAGGGTTACTTGACTTTAATAATGCCATAGTGGATTAAGTTTTTAGAGTATAAATGTAAGAAGAAAACAGAAATTAGATAAAAACGAAAAGGTAAAATATAAAAGTTGTTGAAAGACAGGTAATTCTTTACTATTTGGCAGTTTTCTTTCGCTTTAAGAAATACAAGATACAAAAGGAAATTGTACGCTTTGACCAACTTTTATCTATTAGTTTTTACCTGTTAACTTAATAGTGCCAGCGTACAAAAGCCTCCATTGCAGCATAATGCGTCAAACCGAGGTCGGCATAGATATTCGCGGTGTCCGCATTTCTTTCTTCAGCCCTTTGCCAGAATTCCCGTGAATCGTTTCCCTGGAAGGGTACCATGTCTTTTTGCGACTGGTGTATAAAAATGCCAAAGCGTTTTTTTAATACCTGGTCCGGGCTCATCGGCACAGCCATTTCGATCTCTTCGATATTCCATTCCTGCCAGGCGCCTTTGTACAACCAGAGCCAGCAGTCGTTGATCCATTCGTAACTGTCGGAGCCTTCCGTTTCTTTGCGTAATCTTTTTAAGGCTTCGAGTACCACGTTGAAACAAACGATATGGGTGCCGTGCGGATCGGCAAAATCACCGGCGCAAAATACCTGTTGCGGTTTTATTTTACGAAGCAGTTCGATGGTGATCTTTATATCTTTCTCACTCATCGGCTTTTTTTCGATCGTGCCGGTCTCATAAAAAGGAAGATCCATAAAATGGATATTGTGATCGGGAACGCCTACATAACGGCAGGTGGCTTTGGCTTCACCACGACGGATCAGTCCTTTGATCGAACGGATGGTGGGTGTATCTACCTGGTTTGACCTTTTCCTCGAGAGGAATTTCCTGGCATTCTCCAGTATCTTACCCGACTTGCTGGTATCGATACCCGCGATCTCTTCAAAACCTACGGCAAAGTCGAGGAATCGTGTTACAAATTCATCGGTTACGGCGATATTACCACTGGTCTGGTATCCCACATGCACATCATGTCCCTGGTCGTGAAGACGCTGGAAAGTCCCGCCCATACTGATGATATCGTCATCGGGGTGAGGGGAGAAGATGATGATCTTCTTGGGATGCGGTGAGGAGCGCTCAGGATGATTGGGTATTTGGGAATTAGGTTTGCCACCCGGCCATCCCGTGATCGTATCCCGTAACATATAATAGACCTGGAGATTTATCTCATAGGCATCTCCTTTTTCGACGAGCAGGTCGCTTAAACCATATTCATTATAATCGGTATTTGTTAAACTCAATACCGGCTTCTTTAATTTCAGTGCCATGTTCACCACGGCTTTTTTGATCATTTTGGGTGTCCAATCGCAATCACCGGTCATCCACGGTGATTTATAACGGGTCAGCTCAGCTGCTGCTGTTTCATCCACCACGAATGTCACATCATCATGATTTTGCAACAGGGAAGCAGGAACCTGCTCCGTATCGTCATCTTCCACGGCTTTTTTAATGACAGACGCTTTGGAACTGCCCCAGGCCATCAGTATTATTTTCCTGGATTGCAAAATGCTACTGATCCCCATCGTAACAGCCAGCCTGGGTACCTGCGATATATTGGCAAATTCGTAAGCATTGGCGATACGGGTGGAATTATCCAGCGTGATCAACCTTGTTTTTGAATAGATGCCCGAGCCTGGTTCGTTAAAACCGATATGGCCGTTATTACCGATACCCAGTATCTGGAGATCGATGCCGCCCTCGTCTTTGATCATTTTTTCATACTGCCTGCAATGCTCCTTGATATCCTCCTTTTTTGTTTCTCCGTTGGGGATATGGATATTCTTTGGATTGATATCGATATGATCAAAAAGGTTGGACCGCATGAAGCGGTTATAACTCTGGAGTGCGTTATTATCGATTGGATAATATTCGTCGAGATTGAACGTGATGACATTCTTAAAACTCAGTTTCTCTTCCCGGTGCATCCGTACCAGTTCGGTATATAAAGATTTGGGAGTGGAGCCTGTAGCAAGACCCAGTACACATTTTTCTTTTCGTTTTTGTTTGTCACGGATAAAATCAGCGACCTGCCGGGCAACAAAATCAGAACCGTCTTTGGGGGAGGGGAATATTTTTACGGGTATCTTTTCAAAACTGTCGGAAAGGTCGATAGGGGCTGTTTTTTTAGCCATGTGGATGGTTGAGGGACAAAGATAAAAAAAAATGACGGTTTGTGCGGTTTTTTGCAGATTCATGCAAGGTTAGCCGGACATCCGAAGGTCGGGAAAGTCTGAAAGCAGGCTACGACAGGCAAAGACCCTTGCCGCATGGAAGTGTAAACACTTTAGGTGTAAATATTTTTTTGTTCACACCTAAAATGTTTACATGAAAAGCAAATACCGGCTGGCATAATAGCTTCCAGCCAGCGATAGCGGAGTATGTCTCCGGACTTCCGTCTTCCAAACTTTCATTCCACTTCAATCTCATCTACAAACAACCAGGCCTTGCTTCCCGCGCCGGCATTTCCTTCGGGAATCGTTCCCCGGTTCTTTATGATCACCTTTACATATCGGACAGGAGTTTTTTGAAAAGATAGATCAATCTTTACTTTTTCATCTTTAAAGACTCTGATGTCTGTAGTTTGTTTCAGCGGAAGCCAATTTATACCATCCGCCGAACCCAATGCCTCCGCCCCCGCAGGTTCCCATATCCAACTGCTTCTTCTTTTTAATGCATTTACGACAACAGAGCTTATTTCTTTTTCTGCGCCAAGATCAATGATCGCTTCGCAATCTTTCCCATTGAAAGCGATGAATTCCCCTGAACGGTCAAATCCTTTTTCATTGATCACGCCGTTCACCAGCGTGAAAGCACCATCGCCAGGATATTTGCTGTCGGCTTGCTTTGCCAATGTTATTTTTTTGCCGGTAGCTTTGTTGAAATAAAAAGTCTGGTACACCGACATAATAGGGAAACTGTAGTCAACAATAGCTTCTGGTGTGTCAGGCTTTAATTTGTAAACCGTACTTCCATAGACCCCGGTTCTTTTAATAGTGATGGAGTCTGTATTTGTAACCGTAGCCTGTATCTGCCGTTCAATTGTATCCAGGGATACATATCTTGTAACACTGGCGATATCATTTTTATTATACGGAGGGATATTTTCTTTTCGTTCTACCAGCCTGTTTCTTGCATCAAACCGTATCATGGCAGGATGTTCATACTTATGTTCTACTGTCCAGAGAAGGCCATCATTAGCAGGCGTAGGGGAAACAGTTGTCTTAGGACTAAGATAAGCCTTACTATAGTTTGCTTTCCACTGACCATACCTCTTCAACTGCACTATTAATCGTTTCTGAAAATCATCCCAGTCCCTGTTCTCCTTCGTGCTCCACAACACTTCACTCAACGCACTCATTCGAGGAAACAGCATGTATTCTGCCTTGTTCGGATTCTTTATATACTCCGTCCACAGATTGGCCTGGGCACCCATGATATATTTTCCTTCTTCTTCATTGAGTTCTTTGGGTATCGGTTCGTAGGCATATACTTTCTCAATGGGATTATACCCACCGATGGTAACGGAATCTTCATTCTCGCTTTGTGAATGATCAAAGTAAACAGGATTGCCCGGCGTCATGATCACGTTGTGTTTTTGTTTCGCCGCATCGATGCCTCCCTGTTCACCCCTCCAACTCATCACCATTGCGTTAGGAGCGAGTCCGCCTTCCAGTATCTCATCCCAGCCGATCAGTGTTCTTCCCTTGCTCTTGAGGTATTTTTCGATCCGCTGGATAAAATAACTCTGCAATTCATGTTCATTTTTGAGTTTGTTATCCGTCATTCTTTGCTGGCAAGCCGGGCATTTCTTCCAATTTGTTTTGGGGCATTCATCTCCACCTACATGTATATACCTGGAGGGAAACAGTTCCAGCACTTCTTTTAACACGTCTTCTAGAAATTCAAATGTTGTTTCCTTGCCGGCACAGAAGACATCATCAAATACACCCCAGGTTTGCTGCACCTGCTTTCCTGCTGTTGGTCCGCTCCAGGTGCATTCTTTCGGGTATTCAGTTGACTGGTCGGGGAAACAACTCAGTTCAGGATAGGCCGCAATAGCAGCAGAAGCATGGCCTGGCATTTCGATCTCGGGTACGATCGTGATATAGCGATCAGCCGCATATTTCACCACTTCTTTTATTTCTTCCTGTGTATAAAATCTGCCGTATTTTATTCCATCATTACCGGTGCCGGGATAACGGCCGATGATGGTGCCATTCCTCCATCCGCCCACCGAAGTGAGTTTAGGATGTTTTTTTATCTCGATCCGCCAGCCCTGGTCATCGGTGAGATGCCAGTGGAAATAATTCATTTTATGCAGAGCGAGATAGTCGATATATTTTTTGATAAAGGAAACGGGAAAGAAATGACGGCTTACATCCAGGTGCATGCCACGATACTCAAAACGGGGATAATCATAAATCGTCGTTGTCTGGAGAGAAAAAGAGGTGGCTTTCCCAGGGGGTAATAGTTGTACCAGCGATTGAATTGCATAAAAAAGCCCATCGCTGTACCTGCTTGACATATTTATTGCGCCTTTTTTGATCGTAAGATGATAAGAGCCTTTTTTAGCACTGTCATCAGGAAGAGGAGAGTAGCTGATAGTAATAATATTCGATACGGGACTTTTACCCGAAAACTTTTGTACAGCTAACTTAAACCCATAAAACTTTTGGAGGTGTCCATTTAATACATCGCTCATCTTTTCGCTATTCACTCCATGTCCAAGAACAATCATTGTTTTTTTATTGAGAATAAATCTCTCCTCCGAAGGGATAATGATAAATGCAGGCTGGGGGATAATTTTTATCCGTTGGGCTTTACCAGCAAGTGATAAGCATAGTATGAATAAACAAATGATCAATCGCATAGAGCGGACCTGTTATTGGGTAATGGGCAAATAGATAGTGGATGTATTGGTCGCATCATGATAAATTCGGATCGTTGCTTTTTTAAAGTCTTCCTGCTTTGCTTCGTAGATATTCATGAACTGCTGCGGGTTCCTGTCGGCCAGCGGGAACCAGCTGCTCTGGATCTGTATCATCAGGCGATGTCCTTTCTTAAATGTATGGGCGATATCGGGCAGGTCAAATTTTACTGTTTCAATTTTACCGGGTTTGAATGGAGTGGGAGTTCCCTCACCGGGTCCTGCGGAAAAACTATTCCTGAATTTTCCCCGCATGATCTCACCCCGCACCAGCATCTGGTAGCCATCCATGGGATAAGTACCCTTGTATTGGAAATCATCCGGAAATACATCGATCACTTTGACAACAAAATCCGCATCAGTTCCTGTTATATTCACTTTCAGGTTGGCAATAACGGTACCGGCCAGGGTAAGATCTTCTTCCAGCACATCCGTTTTAAAGGTCAGCACATCGGGTCTTCTCGAAGCAAAACGCTGATCATCGGTCATATATTCTCGTGTCCGCCTGAAATGCACATCTTCGGTATAAGGAACAGGGCTGGCCGGGTCGCTGACATACTCGGTAAAATTATTTTGTTTGGCGGGATGGTTCCAGGACAGCGAACCATTTTCTTCCAGGTAGATATCCCTTCCGTTACCCGCCGGTGGCCATTGTTGCAGCTTTCTCCATGTATTCTCCCCGGTAAAAAATATCGTGGCTTCTGCCAGTTTCGGATCATCACCTTGTCCTTTAAGATAATAATTAAAGAAAGGCAGCTCGATATTGTTCTGGTACCATTGCGAAGTATTGGCGCCGAATTTTATATTCCCCAACTGTGTACCATCATTGCCGGCCCATTGTCCGTGCGACCAGGGGCCCATCACTATTTTATTATTGGTGGAAGGATTCTGTTTTTCGATCGCTTTGTATAAATTCCAGGCACCATAACAATCTTCCGCATCGAACAAACCGCCTACGACAAGCATAGCAGGTTTGATATTGTACATCGCTCTTCTCGCATCCCTTGCTTTCCACCAGTCGTCGTAGTTGGGATGGGCATACAGATCTTTCCAGAATTGAACGCTGTCCTTCATAAGCTCCATCTGTTTGGATGGTGGGTTCTCGAGATAGAATTTATAGTTGTCTTTTATTTTAAAATCATATCCTGCAGGACCCACTGTAGTAGGTTTTGGTCTTGGTTTGCCAAAACCGGAATAAAAACTAAAACCATCCATCTGGAAAAAAGCGCCGTTATGATGGAAATCGTCACCCAGGAACCATTCGGTAACAGGGGCCTGCGGACTTACCGCTTTTAATGCCGGGTGATTACTTGCCGCCGCCATCGTTGCATAAAAACCGGGGTAGGAGATGCCGAAGATGCCAACATTGCCATTGTTGTTCGCAACATTCTTTACAACCCAGTCGATCGCATCATAAGTATCGCTGGCTTCATCAGTTTCATTGCCTGTCTTATTCTTATTAAAAGGGCGCACATCCACGAACTCGCCTTCACTCATCCACCGGCCCCGTACATCCTGCACTACGATTATATAGTTCTCCCTCGCATAATAACGCCAGTGGCCGCCCCATAAGCGATTGGAAAAATTCACTCCGTACGGGGCACAGGAATAAGGCGTCCGCATCATCAGGATAGGATGTTTTTCACTTTTATCATTGGGAATATAGATAGCAGTGAAGAGTTTGATACCATCCCGCATCGGGATATTCTGTTCGACCTTGGTATAGTTTTCCCGGATCC